>VHDF01000011.1 GCA_016871495.1 Verrucomicrobiota bacterium
AGCGCTGGATCCCGCATCCGGGACCGGAGGAGGAGGCGTCGCCATCACTTGCCCCGTCACCGAGGCCAGCACAGCGGCTACAACCCAGAAGAGCCCGAACGTTGTTTTGTTTTTCATGTGTTTTTTCAGCTTATGGAATCCCAACCCCATTGAAACTAGATCCATATGGGAGCAGCACCATGAGCATTCGACACTGAACATGAAGCATGCCAAAAGTCGCAACTCACTAGGAAATATATGCAACTAGTTAATTGTAAACATATTACAAATTATGAGAATCGAGAATCTACTCCTTAGCAAGGATAAGAGTTTGTAATAAAATCCGACACTTTCAAAGCATCAATAGCCCATTAAACATCTTAAGTCGTTTATCACGAATTACTTATATCCAATACTAGAGGTGTAAGAAGAACCGACAATCCTTGCCGTGGAGGCTGATGGAGCCTGGAGGGAGGGATGAAACACTTTTGTCCAACCTGATTCGTGGCGTCTCAAGGGGTGAGCAAAGGACGTAAGTCTCGAAACCGGACCGAAGCGCTGTCCTTGGGTGGGATTCCACCCATTTCCACCTCAAACGCCACAATCCAGTCGTTGTGTTCATCCGGATCGATCAAGACTTGTTCGATCGTGAGGCGCGAGTTCTGGTCTCCCTGAAGAAAATGGGTGTGCTTGAGATTACGAGCCTCGGGGTCGAGTCGAAATCGTCCACGGACTTGCCGGTAACGATCCAGAGCAACTCGCAAAGATTCGGGGTTCCAATCCGGTTGACCTGGAACTGAGGCGGCGGGGGTCAACTCGAGTGCGAGCACGAATTCGCTGTTGGACAAGGCTCGAAGGAACTGAAACACGATTTGGCGGAGCTCGGCACGGAGCCTGTTTGAGTTGGATTCTGGACGGGGCGGAAGCGCCGGCGGCGGCTGCGTTGAAGGGGCCATGGAGGCGCCTCGCTGCATCTTCTCCCACTCTTCCAGCAGGCTGGAATCGACTCCGCGAATCAACGCCAGCAGGTAAATCTCCACTTCACGAAGAGAGTCGGTCTTCAAAACATCCGGCACGGTTTGGGCGAGCACCTTGTGAACCGAACTTAAATGGCGCAGCAGCAAGCCTTCGACCCGCTGCAATTCGTAATCCTTGACGTAGTCGTCGAAGGAGCGGAACTGCTCGAACATTTCTCGCGCGATGGATTTCGGACGGATGTTTTCCTCGCCGACCCAGGGATGCCGCTTCGCAAATTCGTTGAAAGTGGCATAGATGAACTCCCGATTGGGCTTGGGATGCTCCAATTTCTCCAACTCCTCCATGCGCTCATCATAGTCCACGCCCGCACGCTTCATTTCGGCCAGTTTCTCTGACTTCAGCCTGTCGAGTTGCCTCCGAAGAATGGGTTCGGGGTCTTCCAGAATTGACTCCACCAGACTCAAAACATCGAAGGTATGATTTGGCGAAGCAGCATCGAGCTTGGGCAGAGTTTCGAAGAGATAAAGCGAGAGCGATTGATTCATCGAAAAATCGTCCTGCAATTCCACGCTGATTCTCCATTGGGACCGGGCTTGCACCTCAGGGCTCGGCGACACGATGCCTCGCTCCACGAGGGAGCGAAAAAGCTGCCAGGCGCGCCGGAAGTGAGCCTTCTTTTGTTTCGGAGAATCGTGACACTGCCGGATGAGTGAGCGCATCTCGAAGCATCCGTCTCCGGGTCTCGAGAGCACGTTGAGCAACATGCCGTGCGAGACTTGGAAGCGCGAGACGAGCCTCTCAGGAGGGGATTGTTGGAGCCGTTGAAAGGTCTGTCGGTCCCATGCGACGAAATTCTTCTCCGGAGCCTTTCTTTTGACGGTTTTCTTCCCGTCGCGCGCGGCTTTCTCCTCCAGCTTGAGATTCTCGATCACATGCTCGGGGGCTTGAGCCAGCACCCAACCCAGCGAGTCGAACCCCTTGCGTCCGGCCCGGCCCGCGATTTGGTGAAAGTCGCGGGCCGACAGGATCGCCGTCTTCTCCCCGTCGAACTTGCACAAGCGGGTGAAGAGCACCGTGCGAATCGGGACGTTGATGCCGACCCCCAGAGTGTCGGTCCCGCAGATGACCTGGAGCAAGCCCCGCTGGGCCAATTGCTCCGCCAAAACTCGGTATTTGGGAAGGAGTCCCGCATGATGCAGTCCGATGCCGTGGCGAAGCCATCGCTTGATTTCCGCTCCATAGGGGCTGCTGAAACGGAAGGCGTCGATCGCGCGTGAAAGGGTTGCTTTTTCTTCCCGTGAACAGACGTTGATGCTGGTAAAATCCTGGGCGCTTTGCGCCGCCTCCATTTGGGTGAAGTGAACGACATACACCGGCGTGCGGCGCTCCTGGACCAGTCGCTCGATGGTTTGCGCCAAGGGGGTCTCCTGGTAGCCGAATTCCAGGGGAACAGGTCGATGCTCCGAACGGATTGTAACCGCGGGCTTTCCCGTGATTCGCGCCAATTCTTCCTCGAAGAACATCGTATCTCCCAGCGTGGCGGACATCAGCAGGAACCGGGATTGGGGGAGGCAGAGCATTGCCGACTGCCACGCGACCCCGCGCTCCCGATCCGAGTAATAATGAAACTCGTCCATGACCACGTCGGCAAAAGGTGCAGCGCGGCCTTCCCGGAGCGCGATGTTCGCCAGGATCTCGGCGGTGCAGCACAGGATGGGAGCGTCCTGATGGACCGTGGCATCGCCGGTGCTCAGTCCGACATGCTCGGCCCCAAACTCCTGGCAGAGCGCCATCCACTTCTCATTGACCAGGGCTTTGATGGGGCACGTGTAAACCGATCGTTTCCCCCTCGCGAGCGATTCGAAGTGCAAGGCGGCGGCGACGAGCGATTTTCCCGAGCCCGTGGGGGTGTTCAGGATGACGTTTTTCCCGTCGAAGATTTCGAGCAGTGCCGATTCTTGGGCGGGGTAAAGGGACAACTCCCTCGAGGCCGCGTATTCCAAAAAGTGCTCCAGCAGGATGTCCGCGGTGACCGGACCGGACGGCAAGTAGTCTTTCAAGGGCATGGATCGACGACCTTCATGGTGGCGTGGGCTGAGCGTTCACACGGAGCCTTCGGGATCGATCCAGGTCGTCGGCATCGCCGCGCCATCCAACTTCAAGAGAGGATGGCTTCGCCATGCCGTCTTGCTCAGTGTCCTCCAAGGTAGGCCTTTCTCACTTCGGAGTTCTGCCGGAGGGACTGAGACTCGCCGTGGAGGAGGATTCGCCCGGTTTCGAGGACATAGGCTTCATGACTGATCTCCAGGGCGAGATTGGCATTCTGTTCCACCAGGAGGATCGTCATGCCCTGCTCCCGATTGATCTCCGCGATCTTCTCGAAAATGGTTTTCACCAGAATCGGCGCGATTCCGAGGGAGGGTTCGTCCAGCATGAGAAAACGCGGACGCCCCATCAGGGCGCGTCCGATGGCCAACATCTGTTGTTCGCCGCCCGAGAGCGTTCCGGCCACCTGGCGTTCGCGCTCTTTCAGCCGCGGGAAAACTTTGAACACATAATCCAGAGTTTCGCCCATCTCCCGCTTGTCTCGTCTCAAATAGGCGCCCATGCGCAGATTCTCCAGCACGGTGAGATTGGCGAAAACCAGCCGTCCTTCGGGCACATGAGCGAGGCCCCGGCGAACCAATTCATGGGGAGGAAGGAGGTGGATGGGGCGTCCCTCGAAAAGCACCTCCCCCGAACGGACGCGTTGCAGGCCGGAGAGAGCGCGCAACGTCGTGGTCTTCCCCGCGCCGTTGGCGCCGATCAACGTCACAATGCGACCGGGATCGACCCGCAGTGAAATGCCGTGCAGGGCGACGATGCCGCCGTAAGCAACCTCGAGCGAACGGACTTCCATCATGGGCGCCGTTTCCATGCTAGGTTTTCGGCGGGTCTTCACCCAAGTAGGCTTCGATGACCTTCGGATCGTTGCGGATGGCTTCCGGTGAACCTTCCGCGATCTTGACCCCATAATCCAACACGATGATGCGGGAGCAAATGCCCATCACGACCCGCATGTCATGCTCGACCAGGAGGACGGAAATCTTGAAACGGTCCTGGACGAATCGAATGAGATCCATGAGCCCGGCCTTTTCGGTGGGATTCATGCCCGCCGCCGGTTCATCGAGCAGAAGCAATTGGGGACGCGTCGCCAAGGCGCGCACGATTTCCAGCCTCCGTTGATCGCCGTAGGAAAGGCTGCGGGCCGGGGCGTGGCGGGCACGCCCGAGCTTAAAAATCTCCAGAAGTTCCATCACCTTTCCTTCGATTTCCTTCTCCTCATCTTGAAAAGCCCGTCCTCGCCACAGGGCATGGCGCAGACCGCTGAAAATATGCAGATGGAACGCGACGCGCACGTTGTCGAAGACGCTCAAGGAAGGGAAAAGCCGGATGTTCTGAAAGGTGCGGGCGATCCCGTGCTCGGTGATCTGATAAGGCCTTCTCCCAGCCAGCGGCTCGCCGTCGAAGAAAACGCCGCCCTGCGTGGGTTGATACACGCCGGTGATGAGATTGAAAACGGTGGTTTTGCCCGCGCCATTGGGCCCGATCAACCCCACCAACTCCCGCGAACCCACGCTCGCCGTCAGCTCGGAGACGGCCGTGAGCCCCCCGAAACGGATGGTGCAACGGTCCAGCCTGAGGAGGTCGCGGACATCCCGGTCAGTGGGCGAAGTCATGATCAGAAGGCGAGCCTTTCGGGTCAAACTTTACCCGGTCGGCGCAGGGTGAACAGCCCCTGCGGACGCAGCAGCATCAAGGCAATCAAAGCCGCCGAGTAAATGATCATGCGATAATCCTGAAACTGACGCAGCCATTCCGGCAGCAAAGTCAGCAACACGGCCGCGAGAATGACTCCCACGGTGTTTCCCATGCCGCCCAGGATGACCATGACCACGATTTCAATCGAACGGAAAAAATCGAACCCCTTGGGATCGATCGATAATTTATAATGTCCGTACAAGCCCCCCGCCACCCCCGCGAAGAACGCGCCCATGACGAAGGCCGTGATCTTGTAACGGGTGGTGTTGATGCCCATGGCTTCCGCCGCGATCTCGTCGTCATGCACGGCGAGAAACCCCCGCCCGTAAGTGGAATTCACGGAACAGGCGACCACATAAACCGTGAGCGCGGCAAAGCCAAACGTCCAAAAGAAATTGGTGTAAGCCGGAATCCCGTTCAAGCCCAGCGCCCCGCCCACGGACTCCATGTTTCGAAACACGACGCGGATGATCTCGCCAAAGCCCAGCGTGACGATGGCCAGGTAATCTCCCTTGAGCCGCAAAGACGGCATGCCGACGAACAATCCCGCCAGCGCGGCGGCCAATCCCCCCGCCACCAGAGCGAAACCAAACCAAACTTGCCCGGCATAAACCGCGAACCCAGTCTCGCCGGAAGGCAGGATTTTCGGACCCGCAAAGAGCGTCAACGCCGCCGCGGCATAAGCCCCCACAGCCATGAACCCCGCGTGGCCAAGAGAAAACTGGCCGGTGTAACCGTTGATCAAATTCAAGCTCACGGCCAGAATCACATTGATGCCGATCGTGATGATCACATCAAAAAAATAGGGATTGATCTGGTCCGAGTAGCGGGACACCAGCAAGCAAAGGGCCAGGGACGCGGCCAAAAGACTCTTCGCCCGGTTCATCCAGCGGAATGCGCGCGGCGCGGAATCCATGACTGGGCTTAAACTTTCTCCACCCGCACCCGCCCAAGCAGGCCGGCCGGCCTGAAGAGCAAAATGAGGATCAACAAGGCGAACGAAATGGCGTCGGTCCAACTGGAAGCGACGGTCGAGTTGACGAAGGTTTCAATGACGCCAAGGAAAAGGCCTCCCAATGCTGCGCCCGGAATGTTGCCGATGCCTCCGAGCACGGCGGCGACAAAAGCCTTCAATCCCGGCAAGGTGCCCATCAGCGGCTCGATCGCCTGATAATTCATGGCGTAAAGAATGCCCCCGGCCGCCGCCAGCGCGGAGCCCAATCCAAAGGTGAAGGCAATGATGGCGTCGTTGTTGATCCCCACCAGGGAGGACGCCGTCGGGTTGAAGGATACCGCCCGCATCGCCGTCCCGACCCGCGTCTTCATCACGATGAACTGCAAGGCCACCAGCAGCACCATCGTGATGCAGGGCACCAGGAGCTGGTTGCTGTTCAAGACCAAGTCCGAACCCAGGCTCAGCGATTTGACCGGGAAGACGGGGGGGAAGCTTTTGACCTCGGCGCCGAAATAGCGCTGGCCCAGATTCTGCAGCAGCAGAGAAACCCCGATCGCCGTGATCAACACGGTGAGCTTGGATCTCGACCTGAGGGGCCGGTAAGCCAACCTCTCGACCAGCATGCCCAGCAAAGCGCAACAGATCATGGCTCCCGCCATCACCAGCAGTCCTCCCCCGACGGTCTCCGGAGGCAATCGGCGGCCCAGGTAATACCCAGCGAAAGCCCCGATCATGAACACATCGCTATGCGCGAAGTTGATGAACCCGAGAACCCCGTAGACCATGGTGTAACCCAAGGCAATCAGGGCGTACACCGATCCAAGGGAAAAACCGTTGATCAGTTGCTGAAGAAATTCTGATTGGGTCATGAGGACGCCATCCAGGCTCCTAACACACGGCCCCGTGGTTCTCTGCGGCAACCGCCCTGTCTCGAAAAGCCATCAAGGTGAAATCGTTTCCACATACTGGAAACGCCCGTCCTTGACGGCAATAATCACGGCCGGCTTGGTCGCGTTCCGCTGGGCGTCAATGGTCGTGTTCCCCGTCACCCCCGGCAGATCGCGCGTCGCAGCCAGGGCCGTCCGGAGCTTCGGCCCCTCCGTGCTCCCCGCGCGCTTGATCGCGTCGGCCAGGACTTTGACGGAATCGTACCCCAACGCGGCCATGGCATCCGGGACCTCGCCGTACTTGGCGCGAAACCGCTTCACGAATTCCTGCACCGCTGCCGACTTGTCCTCGGAAGAATAATGGGTCGAGTAAAAAGTGCCCTCCAGAGCCTTGCCCCCGATCTCGAGCAGCTGAGGGGCTTCCCAGCCGTCGCCTCCGAAAATGGGGGTCTGAATGCCCAACTCGCGCGCCTGACGGACGATCAATCCCGCTTCGGTGTAATAGCCCGGCACAAACACCGCCTCCGGAGCGCTGGCCTTAATCGCCGTGAGCTGCGCTTTGAAATCTTTGTCGCCGCTGTTGTACTTTCGTTCGGCGGTGATCACGCCCTGGCTGGCTTTGAACTTCTCCGTAAAGAAACTGGCGAGGCCCACCGAATAGGGCGCGGCGGCATCCAACAAGACCGCCACCTTCTTCACCTTCAGGGTGCTCGACGCAAATTTGGCCATCACCGTTCCCTGGAAAGGGTCGATGAAGCACACTCGAAAAATGTAGTCGCGGTTCTCGGTCACCTTGGGGTTGGTCGAGGAAGGGGAAATCATGGGAATTTTGAACTGCTGGCAAACCGGCGCCGCCTCCAGAGATCGACCTGATGCCACCTCTCCCAAGATGGCCACCACGCGGTCGCGGGTGATCAGTTTCCGAACAATGGTCGCCGATTCGCCCTGTTGCGACCGATTATCCTCCCACACCAGCTGCAACGGGCGCCCCAGGACACCCCCCCCGGCATTGATTTCCTCCACCGCCAGGACGGTTCCCTTGTGGGAGGATTGCCCGAACGCGGCTTCCTTCCCGGTCAGCGAGGCAAATTCGCCAATCTTGATCGACTCCGCCGCAAGCAGCCCCGGAGCGCAAATCAGCGCCAATAAGGCCGCGAATCGCCGCGCCCAGGCCCGACATTCCACGCCGATAGCACCATGTATCAATTGTTTCATGCAAAACGGACCCGGCAGGGTCGTAGTCTGTTTCTGACTGAACGAGAGTTCGACGGGCCGACGCAAAGGCATCTTCAAACCTGCTTCGTCCGCAGCGTCCTCGCCCCCGAAAAGCAACTTTCCTCCCGGTCCAGGACGGAATCTCGCCGCGACCTTCGTCCCCCGCAGCCAACCCATGGTCGCGTTTCCAGGGGCAATCTGGAAACGAGGCTAGGGAAACCAAGGGGTCATTTCAACCTTGAATCTGGCCGGAATGGCGCTGCCGGCGCATCCGCACGTTGTCGGGGCGCGCCGTTCACGGCGCTTCCGCGCGCAGCACCGACAACCTGTGGATGCACTGTGGCGCTGCCGACTTCTCCGCAAAGGACCGGGCTCGTCAGGTCCGACATGGATCCTCATGGCGCGGCGACCTTGCTGGGCAGGACTCGGCCGCCCGGAACCCGTTCCGGCCAATTCTTCCGCACTTGAGACCTCATTTCCGCCTCGATCTTCTCGTATTCCCTCCGCCCCGCGAGATTCTTCAATTCCCGGAGGTCCCGTTGATGATCATAGAGCTCGGCGCCCTTGTCGCCATCGTCCCAGACGACGTATCGCCATCGCTCTGTTCGCACCGTGTAGCCGGGGAAGCCGCCACGCTGCACCTGGGTGAAAGCCGGGCGCGTCCACTTCGCTTTCGGATCGTGCAGCAAAGGCCGCAGGCTCACTCCGTCCAAAGGGCTGGGGACGGGCAGTCCGGCCAGGTCCACGAGGGTGGGATAGAGATCGAGCAGTTCGACGGTGCGCGGTGAAGCTTTCCCGCGAGCCTTCAGGCCCGGCGCAGCGATGATGAGCGGCACGCGGGCAGATTCCTCAAAGCAGCTCTGCTTCATCCACAGCCCATGTTCGCCGAGCAGGTAACCATGGTCGCTCCAGAAGACCACGATGGTGTTGTCGCGCAGGCGGAGCCGGTCGAGCGCATCCAGCACGCGCCCGATCTGCGCATCGACGAACGAGAGGGTGGCGTAATACGCGCGCTTGCTCTCGCGCGCCTGCCCGGCGGTGACCCCGAAATAAGGCCACGGCTGCGTCGAGGAAAGGGCGGGCTTCGGCAGGATCGAGGGCAGGTTCGTGTTCAAATCGGGCAGGGTGATTTCCTCCAGGGGATACAGGTCGAAGTACTTTTGGGGCGCGATATACGGGCAATGCGGCTTGTAAAAACCGACGGCAAGAAAGAACGGTCGGTCGCGGTGTTTCTCCATCAACTCGACGGCCTGGGTTGCCACCATGCCATCCGTGTGTTCCTCGTCGCGTCCAACGGGGTCCGCGAACAAGCTCAAGGATGAGCCCAGTCCTCGCTTCGGCGTATGGTTGACGAGCTCGCGTTCGAGCGCCTTGTCCCGGCCGGCGGGATTGAACACCTCATTCCACGACGCGGCATCATCCAGCCCGCTCGTGCCAATGCCACCGGGATTGCCATAGTGGTAAATCTTCCCGACTCGCGCGGAATAATAGCCATGCCGGCTGAAGTGCTGTGGGAGCGTGACGACATCCGGCAACCCCTGCCGAAAGTGGTATTGCAAATCGTACACTCTCGTGCGGCTCGGCCGCAGACCCGTCATGAGCGATGAGCGGCTCGGCGAGCAGAGCGGGAACTGGCAGTAGGCGCGGTCGAACCGCACACCGCGCGCGGCCAGCCGGTCGAGGTTCGGCGACTTCACTTGCCGGTTCCCATAACAGCCGAGGTCGTTGTTCATGTCGTCCACGGCGATAAACAACACATTGGGCCTGGCGACGGCGAGCGGTAGGGCCGCGAAAAGGAGACTGATCATCACCCCCAAAAGTGTCCCGTTCATGGCAAGAGGGTCAGGTTGATTTGCCGGACATCCATCACACTGCGGCCGGGAACGCGCGTCGCTCTCAACGCAAGCCATCCTCTCCCTTTCTCCAGCCGCATCCGGCCAAGGCGAAGGGGACGAAACGGCTTCATCCTCGATTCCGCCGCCGGACGGGCAAGAGTATCCTGGTTCGTATACAGCGGCGGGTCCCAGCCCGGCTCCACCGAGCCCTCCAACCGCTCCCCTTTGAACTCCAATTCGATCGTCGAGCCCGCGTCTTGCACCGGACAAGTGTAAAGCACCTCCACCTCGTAATTCCCGGCCTCGTTGACCTCGATATCCCAGGTCATGCGGTCGTCGAGGCTTGTCCAATTCACGAAGTAGGAGCAATTCGGGGCGCTCGCGCTCCGCTTCACGCCGCCATGGGGGACACCGTCCCGCGCGGGCAGCGGCGTGCGCGGGAACACCGCGTAACCCACGGGCAAGGGTCGACCTTCGTTCGACTTCGGCAACACCTCCTCCCGCCAATCGACGACGGCCTTGGCCAGACGTTCGGCAACCTCCCGATGCTCTCCAGCAAGATCCCGGGTTTGGCCCGGGTCGGCCACCATGTCGAACAAGGCACCGCGTGGGTCCAATCGATATCGCTGGGACCGGACGCTCACCTGGCCGTTCCAGTGTGAGAAGAGCAAACGTTCGGGCCAGACAACGGATTGACCCCGCAGCAGCGGCGAAAGGTCGCGTCCATCAAGGGACTTTTCGCCCAGGTGCCGGACCCCGGTCAGTGCGCAAAGGGTGGGCAGCAAGTCGATCGCGCCCGCGATTTCGCGAACCACACGCCCGGGTTCAATGCCGCCGCCAGGCCAGCGGATGAACAACGGCGACCGCACCCCGCCTTCGTCCAAAGAACCCTTGATGTTCTTCATGCCGCCGTTCCAGCGATGGGTGTTGGGGCCGTTGTCCGAAAAATAGATCACCAGCGTGCGATCCGCGATTTGGAGCTGGTCCAGCTTCTGCAGCACGCGGCCCACGTTGTCGTCCAGATTCTGCATCATCGCCAGCGCGCAACGGGTCTGTTCCAGCTTTTCCCGGCTTTCATCCGTGGCACGCTGCGCCAGCGGCTGATCCTTGAAGCGCCGCCAGTAATCGTCCGGCACGGCCCAGGGCGAATGGGGCGTGTTGAAGGGCACGAAGCAGAGGAAGGGCCGGTTCCGATGCCGCTCCAGGAACTCAACGGCATGGGTCGTCACATCATCCGCGATGAAACCCCGACCGCGCACCGGGCGGCCGTTGTGCTCCAGGGGCGGATCGAAATACTCGCCCCAGTGACCGGACGTGAACCCATAAAACTCGTCGAAGCCACGCGCGCCCGGATGATACGGCCACTGGGAGCCATTGTGCCATTTGCCGAAGGCGCCCGTGGCATAGCCCGCGGCCTTGAAAGAATCAGCCAGCGTCTTCTCATCCAGATTCAAGCGCTCCAAACCGGTCGAGACGCCTCGGACGCCTCCGCGAGGATGATAACGCCCAGTCAGCAACTCGGCTCGCGTCGGTGAGCAAACCGGGCAGACGAAAAACCGATCGAAGGAAGCTCCGCGCCGCGCCAGCGAGTCGAGATGGGGGGTGCGAACGGTCGTGTTGCCATTCACACTGTAGTCGCCCCACCCCGCGTCGTCGGCGAGAAAAATCACGACATTGGGCCGAGGCGCGGCCGCCCTGGCGGTCAAAGCCACCCACAACAACACCGCCACGGTCAAGGCACGGTATGGGATCGGCACCAGCCTGGAAGTCCGTCTCATAAAATAGCCTCAAGCCATGCTCGGCCGTGGTCCGTAAACTGCATGAATCCGGGTGAGCCCAGCTCCTCGTCAACGAGAACCGGCTCGATGGGGAACGCGGAGAGTTCTACGCGAGAAAGTGCGCCTTACTCCAGCCGAATCGCCCGTTGAATCTTGACCGGCGATTTCAACCTTTCACCGTCCCCAGGCATCGCGTGAATGGCATGGATGACCTGCATGCCGCGCACCACCCTGCCAAAGGCCGCGAACCCTTGACCGTCGGGATTGCGGCGCCCGCCAAAATCCAGCTCGGGCTGGTCCCCAATACAAACGAAGAAATGATGCTGCGCGGAGTCGGGTCCGGTTCGGGCCATGGAGATCACTCCGTCCAGGTGCTTCAACCCGGTGTCTCGAGTCCGTTCCAATGGGATAGGAGGAAAAGCCTCGTTTTCCTTCTCCGGATTCATCGCGGCTTGCAGAACCTGAATCTTGACCGGGTTCCCCTGTTGATGGTCAGTCCGGACCGCGCGAAACCAACGGCCGTTCTGATAATGGCCCGCCTCCACATAGCGAAGAAAATTGGTGACGGTTCCAGGAGCGCGTTCCCGATCCAACTCCAGCTCGACCGTTCCCATCTCCGTATGGATTTCCACGCGCGGCCTGGCCGGGACCGGTTCCGCCTTCCACTGGAACCGAGGCGCCCGCTCGAAATCAACATCGGCCAAGTGTGCGCGCTCGAGGGCGGGACGCCGGGCCGGTCTGACATAGCGCCAATCCCGATCTCCCAACACTTCCGCGCACAACGCCGCCAGCGCGGGGTCGTGAGCCTTCAACTCCACCCGCGTGTTGACATGATGATGGAGCGCGTCGTTTTCGCGATTGTCGTCAAACCAACTCTGCACGCCCTCGGCCCAGTATTCATTTCGATTCGAATCGGCATAGGTCCCCTTCCACAAGCCGCGTTGCCGGGCCTCCTCATACGCGGCCTTAAGCCGGGTGTCGAAGGTCGGATCCAGGACATTCATGGCCGTCTCGTGCAAGGCGTGCGCAAACTCGTGAATCAAGATGTTTTCGGTCGAGTAAGGGTCCCCGGGGAAAGCCAGCAGGTTCTCCTCGGCGCAACTGACCGTGGGAACCGCGGGGGTGGCGCCCAAACCCCGAGCCCGCCGGTTCCAGTAAACGCGGGGCTTGAGGTGGGCATGCTCGGGAACATCCGTCGTGAATTCGTTCCACGCCATCACGGCCAGCTTGACCTTGTTCGTGGCCATCACCCCCAACATCTCCCGCCGGTGCGCCGTGACCCGCTCCAGTATCCAGGCCGCCTCAAGCAGCGCCGCATCGGACACGCGCTCCGACCCCACAATGGGGAACCCGTGAACTCGCACCCGCTTGGCATAGAACGAATGAAGACCTTCCGCCCTCGCCTGCTCGGCCGAAATACGCTCGACCGGCCGGCGGTCCGACGTCCAGCCCAAGACCCCCAGGCCCAACCAGGCCATAAGCCATCCCCACCCCGCCGCCCGTCTGCACTGCGCGGCCACGGCGCCCCGGAAGAAATGCGGGAATAAGAGCTCCGGTTCCGCTCTCCCAAGCATGGACAATGGTTTGGACAATGCCCATCCAAAGCCGCTATGTTGGTGTGAGTCCTCGGCTGACCGCCGTCGCCCCTCCGCATTCGTCGATTTCCACATGCTCATCGCCATGAAATCTTTGGTTCTCTTGTGCTGGTTCGTGTGCCTTGTCGGATGGAGCTTCAACCTGGTTCCGAACGTTCACGCCGAAATGGTCACCGTGACGCCCTCGGCGGACACGACCCTTCATGAAAAGTCGCCGGATTTCAATGTCGGGGGCCATTTTGATTTTTCCGCGGGCACCGTGGCCAGCGGCCAGCGCACGCGGGCGCTGGTCAAATTCGACCTCACCGGAAAAGTGCCTGCCAACGCCACCATCCTCTCCGCCCGGCTGGTGTTGCGATTCACCCGCGAGCCGTCCAGCGGGGGTGCGGATGGCATCCTCGAAGTCCGCCGCGTGCTTCGCACTTGGACCGAGGGCAACAAACCCGGCCCTTCAGGACAACCGGCGACCTCCGGCGAAACCACCTGGTCCTTCAATATGCATCCCGGATTGCCTTGGGCGGAAAAAGGCGGCGGATTCGGATCCGATTTCTCCAGCACCACCAGCGCCTCGGTGCCGATCATCGGTCGAGGGACCCTGGAAATTCTATCGACCCGTGCCTTGTTGGCCGATGTTCAAGCGTGGCTCGCCGATCCCACGGCTAATTTTGGATGGGTGCTCGCGGTGCGCGACGAAAGCGTGCGCGAAACGGCTCGCCGCATCGCCTCCCGCGAAGATCCCGCCAACGCTCCCAAGTTGATCCTCGAATACACTCTCGGCCCCGCCGAGCTTCGATTCGCGCCCGCCACCACAAGTGCAACGCATCTCTTGCTGGCCTGGACCGGTGGAACACCCCCATTCCAAGTGCAACACCGCCCGTCACTCGAAGCAGGGACCTGGATGGACCTCGGGAAACCCACCACGAATCGGAACGTGGAGATCCCCCGGGCTTCCGCTCCCGGCTATTATCGACTGCAACTGGCCACCACCACTCAAAACCCCGACAACCCGCCGCCGCCACCCCCCGCAGACCCCAATGAAACCGTGGAGTATGAACTCTCCTTTCAAAGCGACTGGACTCCATCTACGCATCCGCAAAGTTATCCGCTCGGCGCCCATTGGTCGCCCTTGATCGGAGGCACGCACAATGAGGAAGTGGTATTCTGGGAGGCAGGCGGTCTCGCCAGCCGTGGGATTGAGGATATGGCCGAGGTCGGGAGCGTGGTGAACTTGCGTCAGGAGATCAACGCGGTGATTGCCGTCGGCAAGGCATTCCAAACCTTCACGCGGCCGGGGTCGATTCCTCCCAGCGGGACCGTCAGCGTCACATTCACAGTTCATAGGAAATTTCCCCGAGTCACCGCAGTCACCATGATCGCGCCCAGCCCGGACTGGTTCACGGGGGTGCATGGTGTCCTCCTGCGGGAAAACGACCAGTGGGTGGATAAAAAAACCGTGGTCCTCAACCTTTACGACGCGGGAACCGACAGCGGCGCCAACTACAACTCGCTCGATGCCGATACTCAACCTCGATCGACCATCCGCCAGATCCTCGGCTTCCCCGCCTTGGTCGGTGGAAACGTGGTTCCTTTCGGCAGCTTCACCTTCACTCGAAAGCGTTGATCCCTGAACAAAGGGATTCGTCACACGCCCTGTGGAAGACGGGAGCCGGCGCCCAGTACACCCACAAGGAGTCGGTGATGCGCGCGGATGCGCCGTGAGCGGCGCGCCCCACCACCGGACCGCGCCGTTCACGGCGCTTCCGCGTCGCCCGGTCCCGCCCGCGGGCAACGAAGTGGACGCCTTCGCTGGGGTGTGGCAGCGTTGGATCCGTGCAGGCCGCATTGGTAAAATTCCGCGCCTATGATTCCCACCCCTGTCCAGCAGGAGCGTGGATGCGCCTGGCCGTGCTCGCGGCACTTTTACTCGCGCATGTCGCCGGCGTTGGAGCCGCGGCTTCGCGGCTCCCCCAAATCATCCAGAGCGCGTCCGGCCAGTTCGTGATCCAAGGGCCTCGCCCCGTGCCGGGAACCCCAGAGCGAAATGATCAATTGACGGACGATGTCCTGCTCCAGCTCGACACGGATCTGCTCGCGATCGCTTGCGAACGCGTCAAGAGGGCTTTCCTTCGTGAATTGCAATTGCCGGACCAATGGCGCGGCCGCGTCACGCTCAAGATCGAGCCTTCCTGGGGCGAGGATCGGGCCATTCGCCTTGAAAGCGCCCGTTCGCAGGGAGGCTGGCGATATCAGGCTGCCCTTCCCCCCAAAGTTTCCTCAAAAGTCCTGGTCCGTTACCTCGCCGAATTGCTGCTGCAAGAGTTCGCCAATCGAACTTCCGGGGATCGCCAGGCCGAAATTCCATTCTGGCTCTCGGAAGGGCTCAGCCGCCACCTTCTCGCCGGCTACAAAACGGATCTGCTGCTGCGTCCTCAAACCCGCTCCGTCGTCAGCATCGCCCAAGGGGATCCGCTCGAGATGGTACGCACCTATTTCTCCACCAATCGTCCCCTGACGATCAACGAACTCAGCCTGCCCGGGCAAGTTGAGCTCGTGGCGGGCGGCGGCTTGACTTACTCCCTGTCGGCCCACCTGCTCTATTTCGAGCTCAGTCGTTATCACGCCAATCGTGCCCCCCTGGTGCAATACCTGAGCCGCTCCGGCCATTATCTCAACTGGCAAAGTGCCTTTCTCGAAAGCTATCGAAATGTCTTTCCCACCATGCTCGACTTCGAGAAATGGTGGGCCATCACGGTGGTGAATTTTACCGGCCGCGATCCCCGGCGCTCGTGGAGTTTTCAGGAGAGCATGAAGCAACTCGACGACATCCTCAAAACTCCGGCTCAAATCAGCATCCAACCGCGGGCCGCCGCCCAACATTCCACCGTCTCCCTCCAAACGATGATCAACCAATGGGATCCGGCTCAGCAAACCTTCCTGTTCCGCAAGAAAATCTCCCAGCTCCACCTGCTGAAAACGCGTTGCGCCGAGGAAATCCTCCCGGTGGTCGAAGACTACCGGCTAACCCTTGACACTTACCTGGCCCGCCGCCAACGCGCAGGATACGCCCCGGCCACCAAAAGCCAGGGCCTGCCCAGCCTCGTCGTCCTGGCCCAGGAAACCGTCCGGAGGCTCGACGAGGTCGACGGGCGCAAAGCTGCGCTCCGCCCGGTCGCGCCCGCCCCATCCCGCTAGCCCTCGCCGACATGGCCGACATTCTCCTCAGCACGCTCAACGCGCGTTACATCCACGCCGCCTTCGGACTCCGTTATCTCCAGGCGAACCTCCCGGAAGCACTGCAAAACCGCGCCCGCGTGCGCGAATTCGATGTTCAACAGCGGCCCATGGACATCGTCGAAAACCTCCTCTCCGAGCAGCCACGCATCATCGGATTTGGAGTCTATATCTGGAATGCCACCGCCACCCATGAAGTGGTCGCCCTGCTCAGAAAGGCGGCACCCGAAATCGTCATCGTCCTCGGCGGCCCCGAGGTCAGCTACGAATGGGAGTCGCAGCCGCTGGTGGCCCTGGCGGACTTCGTGATCACCGGCGAGGCGGATGTCGCCTTTGGAGAGCTTTGCCTCGACGTCCTGGACCGCCGTCCTCCCGCCGGGAAGATCCTGTCACCGCCGCTCCCCGACCTCGCCAAGCTGCGCCTGCCCTACACGCTTTATTCGGACGAGGACCTCGCCCACCGCGTCGTCTATGTGGAAGCTTCCCGGGGATGTCCCTTCACCTGCGAGTTCTGCCTTTCCTCCATCGACTTGCCAGTCCGGGCCTTTCCCTTGGAATCCTTTCTCGACGAGATGGACCGCCTGCTTGCGCGCGGTTTGTTGCAATTGAAATTCGTCGATCGCACTTTTAATCTTCATCTGCCCACAAGCCGCCGCATCTTGGAATATTTTCTCGATCGCCAGCGGCCCGGCCTGTTCCTCCATTTCGAAATGGTCCCGGACCGCCTGCCGGACGCGCTTCGAGACGTCATTCGAAAGTTCCCTCCGGGCAGCCTCCAGTTCGAAGTCGGGGTGCAAACGTTCAATCCCGAAGTCGCCACGCGGATCCGGCGCAAACAAAACCTCTCCAAGCTTGAGGACAACCTCCAGTTCCTGCGGCGTGAAACCGGCGTGCATGTCCATGCCGATCTGATCGCGGGATTGCCGGGCGAAACCATGGAAAGTTTCGCCGAGGGATTCAACCGCCTGGTCGCTCTCCGGCCGCAGGAAATTCAAGTGGGCATTCTCAAACGTCTGCGGGGCACTCCCATCTCCCGGCATGACCAGGAGTTCGCCATGGCCTACAGCCCGCTTCCGCCTTATGAAATTCTGCGAACGCGGGACTTGACCTTCGCGCAAGTCAGGCAGCTCAGCCGTTTCTCGCGCTACTGGGATTTGATGGCCAACAGCGGCAACTTCGCGGAAGCGCTGCCGTGCTTGTGGAAAGGCGGCCTCTCTCCGTTTGCCGGTTTCACGGAATGGTCGAACTGGCTGCACCAACGCCTCGGCGCCCGCCACGGCATCGCCCTCGCCACGCTTTTCGAGGCGCTCCACACCTTCCTCGTCGACTTTCGGCAATTCGAGTCGGCCGCCGCCGGGGAAATCCTCGCGCGCGACTACCTCCGGCCCGGACGCAAAGATCCGCCGGAATTCCTCCGCCCCTGGCTTCCGCAAAGCGCGCCAAGCCATACCTCCGCCACCACCCGGCTCCTGCCTCGCCGACAAGCCCGCCACACGGCCGGCGCGAAAGTTTCATGAATACTTCAACGCCTTCTCCACTTCACGCACACCCCGCGTCATCGGAAGCTGCTTTCCTCCTTCAAGAATCAACACGTGTTCACCCTTGAACATGGGCTGCAATTCTCTCACCCGGTCCAAATTCACAATCGCCGAACGGCTGACGCGCAGAAATTTTTCCGGATCCAGCTGCGATTCGAGGGAGGCCATGGTTTCGCGCAGGATATGACTCTCTTTTCCCGCGTGGACCGCGACGTAGTTTCCTGCCGACTCGATGAAATCGATATCCGCCGTTCTCACAAAGACAGTGCGGTCGTCGTTGCGGATCGAGATCCGGGTTAAGGATGGCGTGGCGGAACCGCGCTGCCCGAGCAATTCCAACAATCCCTTGGCCGTTCGACCCGTCGCGCGATCCTCCAGTTGCTTGCGCGCATGCGCGAGCGCCGATCGAAACCGGTCCGGCTGAACCGGCTTCAACAGGTAGTCGAGCGCATGGTGTTCGAACGCTTTCAAAGCGTGCCGATCGTAGGCGGTCGTAAAGATGACCGCGGGCAGCGGCTCGAGGCGCAATGCCTTCAACATCTGGAACCCGTCCATCTCCGGCATCTGCACGTCGAGGAATAAAAGATCCGGCGGCTCCTTCTCGATCGCAGGCAAAGCTTCGGGTCCACTCCCGAACTCGCCGAGAATCACCACCCCGGGTTCATCCTTGAGCAGAAATCGAATCCGTTCCCTCGCCAAAGGCTCGTCATCGATGATGGCCGCCCGGAGGTTCATGCCGTTGAGTCCTGCGTCTCGCGCCAGGGAAGCTCAATGCGCACCGAGAATCCCCCGTCCTGATCCGGACCTGCCTCCAAACGAGCCCCGTCACCATGGAGCTGCCGCAGCCGCGCCCGGGCGTTCGCCAAACCAATGCCATGCCCGGGCGAGGGGCGTTCCGAAGAAGACTCGCACGGAACCGTTGAAGCCACGGTTCCGTCGCCGCCTCTCGCTCGATTGCGAACGTGGAGAACCCATCGATTCCCCTCGCGCGAAGCCAAGAGGCAGATCAATCCCGGCCGCCGCGAGGACTCGATGCCATGCTTGACCGCGTTCTCCACCAGCGGCTGCAGCATCAGCGTGGGCACCAGTCCGTCCAGCAATGGACCGGGGATGTTCACCTCAACCGCGAGCCGGTCCCCGAATCGCCGCTTTTCAATGGCCAGATAGTGCTCGAGCAAATCCAATTCCTTGCGCAGCGGGATTTCCTGGTCGTCGCGGGTGTCCAACGACGCCCGCAGCAACTCGCTCAAATGCCCGATCATGCGATCCGCCGCGTCCGGATCGCTGTGAATCAACGTGGAAATGGCGTTCAACGTGTTGAATAGAAAATGCGGATTCAACTGCATGCGCAGCGCCTGCAGATTGGCCTGGGCCAGGCTTGCTTGCAACGCGAGCGCTTGGCGTTCCCGTTGCCGGGACCGCCGCAAAAAAGTCGCCGCATGACAGGCGCTGGCGACCCCCGCATACAGCAGAAAATCGAAGGACATGCGGAAGGGCTGGCCTCGAGGCCGTGGCGGCGAGCCCCGCGGACGTCCCCGGCCCCAGGGCGGCCCCGGACCCTGGCGAAACATCGGCCCCTGCGGATCAGCGATGCCCAAGAACGCCGCCAACCGCTCGGGAGGCAGATGATGCTCCCGAGCCTCGGTGGAAAGCCAGACAAGCAGAGCCGCCGCCACCGCGTGCAGCCCCAAGTGCCAGGGCCAGCGCGGACGTTCCACAGGAAAATAAAAGGAAAGGAGAATGGCAGGCAACGACAGCAGCGGCCACGTGACCCAAAAATGCAACCCGTTGAGGAGGGCGTCCGCCCAGTCCAGGGATACCCCCTGGCTGATCTGCAGCGCGGTGAAGCAGACCAACACCCCCCAGGCCCCAAGGGCCACACCCACCGCCATGAGGATCGCCCTCGACATGACTCAGAGGTACGGAGCGAGGATGGACCGCAATGCCCGCACCCTCGATTTGGGCCATCGGCTGCGTTCCGTGAGGATGGCGCACTTCAGCGCCGAATGGCTTGGCCAGTTCGCTTGCTCGGGAACTTTTGGAACCACCCGCTGCACCAACTCGCGCGCGTGATCCGCGTTCTGGCGCAAGTTCTCAAGGATCATTTCCAGCGTGACATGGCCTTCCTCCGCCCTCCATCCATCGTAATCCGTGACCATGGCCGCCGAGGCATAGGAAATCTCCGCCTCGCGCGCGCAACGCGCCTCGCCCAGATTGGTCATGCCCACCACATCAAAACCTTGCCGGTGATGGAGCAGCGACTCCGCGCGGGTGCTGAACGCCGGGCCTTCCATATTGAGATAAGTGCCGCCGTCATGCGGGCGCAACTCCATCCGGCGCGCCTCGCGCAGCGCGATTTGCCGAAGGTCCTCGCAGATCGGGCGGGCGAACGCGATGTGCGCCACCAAGCCCTGCCCGAAAAAAGTGTGCTCGCTGGATTTCTTGGTGCGATCGACGAACTGATCGATGAAGACAAAATCGCGCGGACGATACTTGGCTTGCAACGATCCCACCGCGCTCAAGCTGAGAATCCAGCGGACGTTAAGACTGCGCAGAGCCCAAATGTTGGCCCGATGATTGAGTTCGCTGGGAAGGATCGTGTGGCCGCGTCCATGCCTCGGCAGAAAAACCACCTCCCGGCCCGCCAACTGTCCGGTCAGCAGGTCGTCCGACGGAAGCCCGAACGGCGTGCGAACCTTGACCCACTTCTGGCAGGTCAATGACTCCAGGTGATAAAGGCCGCTGCCGCCGATGATGCCGATGCGGGGAGAGTGACTCATGCCGGGAGGATCTGTTTTTGGCTTGAGTACTCCGGAACCGCGTCGATCTCAAGGCATTCCTGGAAGAGTGCCGCCGTGCCCGTGCATCCCGATGTTGTTGGTAGGGCGGGCCTGTCCCAGCCCGCCGCCCACGGGATGCAAAACATCATGCTCCGGCGGCGCGCCGGGACGGACGCGCCCTACCTGCATCACCGGCAACATCGGGATGCACCGCCGCCGTGCGGCGTATCCAGAGGTTGTCGGTGACCGGGTTGTCGTGGTCACGCAGACAGCCCTGTCTGCTGTGGCGCAGGTTGCCCAGCCTGCGGGGCGACGAAGGGAACCACGGCTCGGGGAGATCACGGAAGGGCCTGGTTCTTCACCCGCCGGGCCGTCGGCGATACGGCAGGCTGGGCCGCCTGCGCCACACGACAGACCACTTCGGGATACGTGCGCCGCCGTGTTCATGCCGGGCCGAGCGGAGATAGCCGAGGATCCCGCCTCGGCTTCACGTCACGGCGCGGATTGTCCCGAGATCCTCTTCTTCAACCGCAACAGGCTGACATAGACGGCGGCGTAAAGATTCTTCACGGCCAAACGCATCCGGTTGGCCAGGCGTTCTGAGGCGGTGTTCCGGGCGACTTTGCGCGCGTAGGTAATCGAATTGGCGAAGGTCGCGCCCGCGAAACGGTCGGAACGGAAGATCGACTCCGCGACCAACCGTTCGGGCCCGGGCCATCCCACCGTGTCGTGAAAGGCGATCACGCCGCCTTCCATCAACCAAGGCTCGTAATTCTCGAAATCCGCCTTCACCGCCTCATACTCATGCGCCCCGTCGATAAAGAGGAGTTCAATGGGCTCGCGCATGTCACGAACGGCGTCGCCCGACATCTTCACGATCGGCACCACCCGGTCCGACAATCCGGCGTCCGCGATGTTCTTCTGAAACGCGTCAAAGGTCCAAATCTTGCCCTCCATCTGATGCTCCGGAGATCCCACGTGCGGATCGATCGCATAGACTTTGGGTCCGTTGACGGCTTGTGAACCACCCGCCAGGCAAAGCGTCGATTTTCCCTGCCAGGACCCGATTTCCACAATCACGCCCCGCCCGGTGCAGCCGCGCGCGAGCCGGTAAAGCGTCCGCACCTCCATCGGACTGAGCCATCCGTTGACGCTTCGGATCCGGTGTTGGACCTCTTCGAGCTCCATGCCGGGATCCCGTCAAACCACCGCGACGGTGTTGCGCAATTCCCCGATGCCGGAAATGCGAATCGCCACGACATCGCCGGCCTGCAACGTGAAATCGTCCGCGGGCACGATGCCGGTTCCCGTCAACAGAATTGCGCCATGGGGAAACTCCTGGCTGCGGTGCAAATAACCCGTGAGTTCCTCGAAACTCCGTTTGATCTGGCTCACCGCAGTCTCACCCGCAAACACCGTGGCGTTGCCGCGTTCGATGACCAGCGAGATCGTCCAAGTCCGGGCCTCGGCCTCCGTCGCGCCGAGAGTGATCACCGGACCGAGCGCGCAGGAGTTCTTGTAGATCTTTCCTTGCGGCAGATAGAGCAGGTTTTCGCCCTCAATATCGCGCGAGCTCATGTCATTGCCGATCGTAAATCCCACAAGCTGCCCGCGGGCGTTATGCACCAACGCCAGCTCAGGCTCCGGCACATTCCATCGCGCGTCTTGACGAATCCCCACCCGGCCCCCCGGCCCGGCCACCTTTTCCGGCATGGACTTGAAAAACAGCTCCGGGCGCGGCGCTTCGTAAACCCGGTCGTAAGCGGTGGCGCTAAAATTGGATTCCTCCATGCGCGCTTTCTTGCTGCGCAGGTAAGTCACCCCGGCCGCCCAAACTTCCTGGTTCTCCACCGGCGCGAGGCATTCCACCTGCGGAACCAAATAGCGGACGTGGGATCGCTCCGCACACTCGGCAGCGCGAGCTGAAGGATCGGGAGCGTCGAGGATTTCCCGCAGCGACTGAACACCGGCGGGTGTGAGGTCCACCACCGTCTGTTCGCCGGTCAGAACGCCGGCACGCACGCGGCCCAGGGGATCACGGAAGCGGCAGATTTTCATGGAATGGAGGTCGAGCAACGGGGGAGAGCGAGGGGATTGGCCATGGGAATTGTAGGAATGAATGTGTCAGCCGAGTCCGGTGCGGTTCAAGACTCAATCGTCCGATGAAACTCCGAGCAAGGTTCGGCGCAACAATTCCAAGGCTTGCTGGGAGGTCACATATTTGAAGGTCTCGCGATCCACGGGATTGAGACAATGCTTCACCACCGTGCGCTCCGGTGTGGCCAACCCCACGTAGGCCGTGCCCACCGGCTTTTGCGGCGTGCCTCCCGAGGGTCCGGCAATGCCGGTCACGGAAAGTGCGAAGTCTGCTCCCGACCTGGCCCGAGCGCCCTCGGCCATGGCGCGAGCTACCGGCTCGCTGACCGCCCCTTCGGATTCGATCAAGGCGGCGGGCACACCCAACTGGGAGGTCTTGGCGGCATTGGCGTAGGTGACCCAGGACTGTATCAGCACCGCTGAAGCGCCGGGCACATTGGTGATGCGATTCGATATCCCGCCCCCGGTGCAAGACTCCGCCAAGGCCAGCGTTCTTCCGGCCCGGGTCAATTCGCGCACAACGACGCCCGGGAGTTGATCGTCCTCTTCGCCGTAAATGTAGTTCCCAAGGACCGAGCGCACCAACGCCTCGCCTTGCGAAACAAGTTCAACCGCGTTGGCCCCGCTCGCCGCAAGTCGAACCTCGACTTCCCCAACCCGGGCGCAATAACCGATCCCTAATCCGCGTTCGACCCACTGTCGGAGCGGAGCTGCCACCCGCTGTTCAACCCAAGATTCCCCCAGACCATGCGTCTTGAGCGTCTTGCAGGCAAAGGTCGCGCCCGGTTCGCGATGCCGTTGAATCAGCGGGATCACCTGATCCTGGAACATCGGATACAGTTCCCGAGGCGGTCCCGGAAGCATGACCAGCCAGGAGGCCTTGCGATCGGTGCGCCAGGGATTAGGATCTGATCGGATGACCAGTCCGGGAGCCGTGCCGTGGTGGTTCGGCAAAACGATGGCGCCCTCGGGAATCAGGGCCTGAACGCGCGTGGAATCAGGCATCGGCCGGTTGCGGGCGGCAAAAAACGCCGCAATACGGTCGAGTGTCACTGGATCTTCTCGAAGTTTGAGTCCGAGCATCTCCGCGAGCGCGTCCCGGGTGAGATCGTCCGAAGTCGGCCCCAGCCCCCCTGTGCAGAAAATCCAATCCGCCCGGGAGAAGGATTCTCGGAGGGCGGACGTGATATCGTCGGCGGTGTCCGAGACAGCCACTTGGCGTTGGACGGGCAACCCCAGGTCGGCCAGGCGGCGGCAAAGCCATTGCTGGTGGGTGTTGAGGACCCGGCCCAGCATCAGTTCACTGCCAGTATTGACGATTTCAACCTGCAAAGTGGACAAACTCTTGCAATCGTCCTCCCGGGAGGGGAAGCAAAATAGGCTATTGACTTGAAAAACCTCGTTGCTACCCTCTGCGTTCTTTATTTTGAAGGCTTGATGAAAACGTACTTGCCGAAAATTGATGTGAACCAGCGTTGCTGGCACGTGGTGGATGCCGAGAACGCAATTCTCGGGCGATTGGCCAGCAAAGTAGCCGACGTCCTGCGTGGAAAAAACAAGCCGGTTTACACGCCGCACCTCGACGCCGGGGATTTCGTTGTCGTGATCAACGCGGACAAGGTCCGCGTGACCGGCAAGAAGGAAACGCAGAAAGAGTTCATGACTTATTCGGGCTGGAAAGGCGGCGAGAAGTTTAAGACCGTGGCTCAGGTCCGCGCCCGCCAGCCGGAACGATTGATCATGCACGCCGTCAAAGGCATGCTGCCCAAGAACCGTTTGGGCGACCGCCTCTTGACGAAGCTCAAAGTCTATCGCGGCTCGACTCACCCGCACCAAGCCCAGCAACCCGCCGCAATGACGGCCGGCAAGTAAGCCCCCTCAACCCTTCCCAGAACGACTATGTCGGACTCGAAAATTCAGGAATTTCTCGGAACCGGACGGCGCAAGACGGCCGTTGCCCGCGTGCGACTGGCTTCCGGCAGCGGTAAAATTGTGGTCAACGGACGCGCCATCGAGGCCTATTTTTGCCTCGAATCCCAGCGCATGACCGTCACCCAGCCCTTGAGCGCCACCGGCACCACCGCCAAATTCGACGTGCGCGTCAGTGTTCAAGGCGGCGGCCCCAATGGACAAGCGGGCGCGACCCGTCACGGCATCGCCCGGGCTTTGCTCAAGGCCGACCCCACCTTCCGCCCCGTTCTGAAGGCTGAGGGCTTTCTCACTCGCGATCCTCGTATGCGGGAGCGCAAGAAGTACGGCCAGCCGGGCGCGCGCAAGCGATTCCAGTTCAGCAAGCGCTAATTCTCGATTCCCCATTTCCATGGAACGCCCCGTTGGTGGATACACTGGCGGGGCGTCTTTCTTGTCCCCGGACCCAGGCGTGCGCCGCAAGCGCGTTTCCTGGGATGTTCCGTCGAAATCCAGCCCGTTCTCATGACCTCTTCAAAACCATCACGGGTGGCCATTATCGGAGCCACCGGTTATTCGGGTGAGGAACTCGTTCGCATTCTGCTCCATCATCCCGGTGTGGATTTGGCGCTCGTCACCTCGCGCCCGAACGCGGGCCAAACAGTGGCCCAAGTGTATCCCAAGTTCGCCCACCATCCCAAGGCGCGCAGCCTGAAGTTCGTTGAGCCCGACGCCGCGAAGGTGGCACGCGAGGCGGACCTTGCCTTCCTCGCGCTGCCCCACGGGGTCGCCGCCGAATATGCCTTGCCCCTGCTCGAAGCCGGCTGCCGGGTCATCGATCTCAGCGCGGATTTCAGGCTGCGCGACGCTCAAACGTACGAGGAATTCTACGGACACGAACATCCCGCCCCCGGCTGGCTGGAGAAAGCGGTTTACGGGCTGCCGGAGGTCTATCGTGACCAGATTCGCGAGGCTTCCTTGATCGCCTCCCCGGGATGTTATCCCACCAGCATCCTGCTCCCGGTCCTTCCCTTGGTGCGCGACCGGCTGATCCATCCGTCGTCCGTGATTGCGAGTTCGATGAGCGGCGTCTCGGGAGCGGGGCGCAAAGCGGAGTTGGATTATTTGTTCTGCGAATGCAATGAAAGCGTTCGCGCCTACGGCGTGCCGAAGCACCGGCACCTCTCCGAAATCGAGCAGGAAATCAGCCTGGCCGCCGGCGAGAAAACCACCATTCAATTCGTTCCTCACCTCATCCCGGTCAACCGCGGCATCCATACCACGATCTACGCCGCCCCCGTGCCCGATTTGCGCAGCCCGGAAGCGAGGGAAAATTTCGAGGCCGCCGTGAAAGCTTCCTGGAGCCAAGCCTACTCCAGCGAGCCCTTCGTGCGATTGCTGGACGGCAAGAATCTCCCCGATACCAAGAACGTCGTCGGCAGCAATCTCATCGACATAGCCTGCCGACTGGACGCCCGGACCGGACGCCTGCTGATCTTCAGCGCCGAGGACAACATCGTCAAAGGCGCCGGGGGCCAGGCCGTGCAAAGCATGAACATTCTTTGCGGACTTCCGGAAACCATGGGGTTGTTGGCCGGTTAATTCAATGCCCGGTCCTGGGGAACGAATGCGTTCCGTGCATCCCGATGTTGCCGGTGATGCAGGTAGGGCGCGTCCGTCCCGGCGCGCCGCCGGAGCATGATGTTTTGCATCCAGTGGGCGGCGGGCTGGGACAGGCCCGCCCTACCAACAACATCGGGATGCACCGGAATGCGTTCGGTGTATCCAAAGGTTGTCGGTGACCGGGTGGTCGTGGTCACGCAGACAACCCTGTCTGCTGTTGGCTGATTTCGTTGGAGTGAACCCATGAACAAGCCGGAGGCTTGCCAGCGATTAGCCGGTGGTTGCGCGAGGAACGAGCGCTACCACCGGATCACGGTTCGCAGTCAAGGCCGATCCCGGAGGGATCGCAGCGTCGTACGGCTGCGGAATGACTCACCCCCTCGTAAACCCCGTTGATTTAGCCTATTCCCCACTCTAGATTCACTTCATGAAATTTGCCCGATTGCTGGCTGTAGCCGCGTTCGCGTGCCTGCTCGTCCAGGCCAGCTTGGCCCAAACCGCCGACGACCGCTTCATTCAAATTTACCGCGCCATCAAACAGGCCGACCAGTTCTCGGAGAACGGCCAGTCGTCCGAGGCCTACAAATTATACCGGGAAGCCCAGGACGAACTGCGCAAACTCCAAGCCTCCCAACCCAGTTGGAATCCCAAAGTTATCCAATACCGCCTGGGTTACGTCGCGGACAAACTTTCCCTGCTCGCCCCCCGGGTTCCCGCCGACGTCCGCGACACCCAGCCCGCCCCGGTCACAACCCCCGCCTCGCCGTCCCCCTCCCAAATCAACAACCTCGCTCAAGCCGCAGCCGAAGCCGCCGAGCTCCGGCAACAGCTTCAACGAATGCAAAGCGAGAAAACTCTCCTCGAATCGAAACTCCGCGAAGCTCTCCTCGCCCAACCGGCCGCGGTGGATCCTCGCGAGGTTGCCAAAGCCGAGGAAAAAGTCCGCCTCCTTCAAAAAGAAAACGAGACGATGCGCGTCACCCTCGAGTCCCAAAAGAAACGTCTCGAACGAGTCGTGGACCCGGCGGAGCATGATTCCCTTCGGCGCAATCTCGCGGACGCCCGCAAGAAAATCGACGAACAAGAGCGCTTGCTGGCGAGAAAACCCGCGGCTTCCATCAGCAATGCCGACCGCGACCGTTTGGAGGCCCTCCGCAAGGAGAACGAAATCCTCAAACAACAGCTCGCCTCCAGGCCTGGCACTCCCGCCCCTGACACCTCCTCACGGCGCATCGGCAACCTCGAACAGCAACTCAAACTCGCCCAAAATGAACTGGCTGCCGAGCGATCCAGTAGCGGGAACTTGCGCGACCAACTGCGGCAGGCGGAAAAAGAATCCGCCGAAAACCGGAAACAACTGAAGGCCCGCGAAGAATCGATCGCCGATCTCCAAAAGGAACGAGATACACTCAAACGCCGCGCCCAACGCCTCCCGCGCGCCACCCCAGGCTCCACCGAGGATCCTCGCCTCGCCGCCCTCGAACGTGAATCCTCCAAACTCCAATCGGACCTCGCCGCCACCCGCGAGGAATTGAAACAATCCCAAAACACCGCCGAGGCCCTCCGCAAAAGCAATTCCGACCTCGAAACACGACTCGCCAAGGCCAGCAAGGAAACGGCCAAGGCCGCCGGGAAAGAGTCGGATCGCATCCGCAAACTCGAAAAGGAAAGGGACGACTTGCTCGCCCAAATCGAGGCTTCCAAGCGTTCTCGCCGGGGCGGCAGAGCGACAGAAGCCGCCCAGCTCCAGGCCAAACTCGACGTGCTTGAGGCGCGCAAGGTGCCCTTCACCCCCGAAGAACTCGCCCTCTTCAAAGCACCCCTTGTGCAAGTCACGCCGTCCACCGCCGAAACGAAATCAACACCCGCACCCCGCAAAGCCCCGGCGCTGCCCGCCGAAGCCACCCTCCTGGTCGCGGAAGCCGAACGCGCCTTCCAAAACCGGCAACTCAACGAAGCCGAGCAAAAATATCAAGCCCTGCTCAAACTCGACGCCAAGAACGTCAATACCCTTGCCAATCTCGCGGTGGTCGAAATGGAACAGAACCGCTTGGACGACGCCGAGAAACACTTGTCTCAGGCGATCGCCGAGCTCCCCGAGGATTTCCGATCTCATTCGCTCATGGGGATTCTCCGTTTTCGCCAGAAACGTTTCGATGACGCCTTCGAATCCCTGAGTAAGTCCGCCAAACTGAATCCCAATGACGCCGAGACCCAAAACTATCTCGGTATCACCTTGAGCGAAAAGGGCCAAAGAATCCCAGCCGAGGCCGCCTTGCGCAAAGCCATCCAGCTCCAGCCCGGTTATGGCAACGCCCACCATAACCTCGCCATCATCTACACCACGCAAAAACCCCCCTTCATCGAACTCGCCCGCTGGCACTACCAGAAATCCATCAGTGCCGGACACCCCCGCAATCCCGATCTCGAAAAAGCGATCGACAACGCCGCCACCACCGCCAAAACACCCTAGCCCGGAAGTCTCTTCCCTTTTCCGCGACAACAATTCTCCGGGCTCAGCGAACCACTCCAGGCAGCAGGCGTTTCCTCCTTAAAACGACCGTTCGCCACGGTGAAGTTTTGCAAAGGCCAATCCTTGATGGATCGGGTGAGTGATTCGGAAAGGCTTTATCGCTTGGACCTTGCGAATCCCCATGATGGGCAACTGCCGTTGTAAGCAAAAGAATCGTCACCTCCCATCCTCGACTCGCCTTGGGTCGAGGATCCACGCCGGGAGGGCTGCGTTCCACCGCAGCCCATCTTGATCACCCTCGGAAAAGGTGGGACGGCGGTGGAACGCCGCCCTCCCGGAACCGAGCTGCATGGACACCTCGGGAGATCCGCATGCACGCCGTGGCGCGGCTGTATCGCAGACCCGCCGCAGCAACCTGCGAACATGGAGACGCAGTAGGTTTTTCCACGAGTGCCGGGCCGGGGTGCGGAACGGAGAGTAACTTCACCCTCAAGTTAGTCGGGAGGTCTCTACGAATTCACCTCGAATCGCCACGGCGACATTTGGTTTCCTTTGCGAGCCTTCACACCCCAGTATCAGCTCTGAAATCTTAACCCTGAATCTCCTGCTATGGCCTTGCTCCGAGTCTCCGGTTTTCACAATATCGCCGCCCAACCCCAGCGAGAAGAGGAGCTGATCCTCAACACCGCCCATATCATGCTGGCTTACCCCGACATCCAGAGCCCCTCGCGCGGCACCCTCGTGCAACTGGTCCATGGGGACCAGATTCTCATCGCCATGAAGTTCGACGAGTTCTGGACGCTCGTTCAGCGGGAAACCTGATCTGATCTGAATCGTGAGAATCATCGGCGGAACAGCCGCGCGGCGTTTGCTCAAGGCTCCCTCGGGCTATGCCGTACGCCCCACGCCGGACCGCGTCAAACAAGCGGTCTTCAACAGCCTCGGCGACTTTGTCTCCGGCGCTTCCGTGCTGGAGCTGTTCGCCGGGACCGGCGCCCTCGGCCTCGAATGCCTCAGCCGCGGCGCTCACCGCCTGGTTGCCGTCGAGAAATCAGACCGCCAGGCGCGGTTCATCCGCGAAAATGCCCGGACCGCCCAACTCGACACCTCCGCGCTCTCGCTCCGCATCCAGGATGTTTTCCCCGCCCTCTCTCAACTCCTCGCCGAAGGCGAACGGTTCCAATTGATTCTCGCCGACCCGCCCTATGGAGAAAAAAATTCGGGCCATCGTTCGCGCTCCCTCGCCCAAGCCTTGCTGGACGCACCTGCCCTCCTGGAACTCCTCGCGGAAAACGGACTCTTCGTCCTTGGCCACGCCAAACGGGATCAATTGACCCTTCCGCCAAGCTGGAAGGCCAAAAAGTCCCTGGAGCATGGCGACAACCGCATGCTCTTCCTTTTCAAATCTCCGACGCCACCCGGATCGCCGGACCCGGCAACACCTGCGGATCCGACCGCAGGCTAAGCCAAGACCGCGACCCATCGGCAGCTCGGCCGGGGAAAACACAGCCCCGATCAAGCTCTCGAATCTACTTCAACTTCGCCAACTTGGACGCGAGCCTGGACTCTTTGCGGCTCGCCGTCCCACGGTGAATCACTCCACCCTTGGAGGCTTTGCCCAATGCCGAAGCCACGTTCTTGAAGGCTTCGCCTGCCTGCGCCTTGTCGCCCGAGGTGGCGGCGGCCAAAAACTTCTTCTCGAGCGTTTTCAAGCGGGTCTTGACACTCCTGTTGCGGAGCCGTTTTCGGGCGCTGTTGCGGACGCGGCGTTCGGCGGACTTTGTATTCGGCATAAATTGGTTAAACGATAAGGTCGCGGATGGTAACGCTCGTTTCCAGCTTGTCAACGCGCGGTTTAGCCTTGAATGAGGCTCTCCACGAAGTCTAGGCTGAAGGAACCCTGATTCATTTCATCAACCTCTTCGACGCATCGATTCGACCATTATGAGACTCGGCATCAATACGTTCCTCTTCACCTCTCCTTTCACCAACGAAAGCACCAAGCTGTTCCCCCAATTCAAAAAGTGGGGCTTCGATACCGTCGAAATTCCGGTCGAGGATCCGAGCCATATCGATCCCGCCCACGTCAAAGCCGAACTGGACAAGCACGGCCTCGTCTGCGGCTCGGTGTGCGCGTGCATGGGTGAGGACCGCGACTTGCGAGGCACGCCCGAACAGCAGAAGACCGGCCTCGAATACATGATGAAGCTTATCGACCAAATGGTCGTGCTGGATTGCCCCTCCCTGATCGGACCCGTTTATTCCGCCGTGGGCCGCGCCGACGCGGTTCCCGAGAAGGAATACAAACAGCAATGGAAAACGGTCGTGAAGCACCTTAAAGCGCTGGTCAAGTACGCCGGCAAAAAGGGCCGCCAAGTCTGCCTCGAGCCCCTGAATCGCTTCGAAACGGATTTCATCAACACCTGCGATCAAGGCCTCAAAATGCTGGCCGATGTCGGGCATCCCGCCCTCAAGCTTCACCTCGACACGTTCCACATGAACATCGAAGAGAAGAACCAGGCCGCCGCCATCAAGAAAGCCGGCAAACAACTCGGCCACTTCCACGCCTGCGGCAGCGATCGCGGCACCCCGGGCAACGATCACATCGACTGGAAACCCATCGCCGCCGCCCTTAAGTCCATCGGCTACCACGGCGACGTGGTGATCGAATCCTTCACCACCGACGTCAAAGTGATCGCCCGCGCCGCCGCCATCTGGCGCCGCATCGAACCCACCCGCGACGAAATCGCCGTCAAAGGAATCAAATTCCTCAAGAAAACACTCTAAACCCTCCCTCCATGAAAACTCTCGTTTCCCTCGCCGCACTGGCCCTCTCCTGGGCGGCCGCCGGCGCGCTTCAAGCCGCGTCCGTCGAACCCGGCTTCAAATCACTGTTCAACGGAAAAGATCTCACCGGCTGGCAAGGCAGCACGGATCTCTGGTCCGTCCAGGACGGCGCCATCACCGGCGTCACCAAAGCGGACCCCAAACTGACCCATAACACCTTTCTCGTCTATACAGGCGGCGAAGTGGGCAATTTCGAATTGCGCCTTTCCTACCGGATCGTCAATGGCAACTCCGGCATCCAATACCGCAGCAAGGTCGTCGAACAAGGCAAGTTTGGCCCGATTGTCTCCGGCTACCAAGCCGACTTCGAGGCCGGCAAGACTTACTCCGGCATCCTCTACGAGGAACGCGGCCGCGGCATCCTCGCGCAACGCGGACAAAAAACCGCCATCAAGGAAGTGGACGGCAAAACCAAGGTCGAAGTCACCGGCCAAGTCGGCAAATCGGACGAAATCCAGGCCAAAATCAAGCACGAGGAATGGAACGAATACGTCGTCATCGCCGATGGCAACCACCTGCGCCACTTCATCAATGGCGTTCAAACCGTCGATGTCGTGGATGAACAGGCCGCCAAGGCGGCCAAGTCCGGCGTGCTCGCCCTCCAAATCCACACCGGCCCCCCCATGACCGTCCAATTCAAGAATCTCCGCATCAAACAGTGGTAAGCTCCCGCCACTCATGAAATTCACCCGCTGTCTCGCTGCGCGCTCTTTCGTTTTCTTCGCCGTCCTTTTTGCCGTCCTCTTCACCGCTTGCACCCCTCTCGGCACTTCCAAATCCGCCAGCAAGAAGGTGATCTTTATCGCGGGGCGCATCAGCCATGGCGCGGGCGAACACGAACATCGAGCGGGTTGCCTGCTTCTCCAAAAATGCCTCGCAGGCGTTCCCGGCCTCGTCACCGAGGTCTACACCAACGGATGGCCGGCCGATGAACGCGTCCTCGACTCCGCCGATGCCATCGTCATCTACAGCGACGGCGGCGGCGGTCACCCGGCCTTGCAAGCCCAGCGCCTGCAAACACTCGATCGCCTCATGAAAAAAGGCGTCGGGCTCGGCTGTATCCACTATGCCGTCGAACCCACCAAGGACAAGGGCCAGCGCGAATTCCTGGAATGGATCGGCGGCTGCTTCGAGATTCATTACTCGGTCAACCCCCACTGGACCGCCGAGTTCAAGTCCCTGCCCAAACACCCCGTGACCCAAGGGGTGCAGCCGTTCCAAACCCAGGATGAGTGGTATTTCAACATGCGCTTCCGGGAAGGCATGAAAAACGTACAGGGAATCCTCACCGCGATCCCTCCCCAAACCACGATGAACCGTCCGGATGGACCCCACAGCGGCAACCCTTTCGTCCGGGCCACGGTCTCCCGCCGCGAACCGGTGCACGTCATGTGGGCCGCCGAACGGAACGGAGGCGGACGTGGCTTCGGCTTCACGGGCGGCCATTTCCATCGCGGATGGGGCAAAGACGATCAGCGCAAAACGGTGCTCAACGCCATCCTCTGGATCGCCAAGCTGAAAGTGCCTCGGCAAGGAGTCCACTCCGTCGTCACGCCCGAGGATCTCCAAGCCAACCTTGATCCCAAACCACCGCGACGTTGATGGAGTCCCCATCCATCTGCCCGCGCGGCCTGGCTCATCTCTCCGTGCGTTAGACGTTTTCCGTCCGCAGCGGTTCTCCCGCCTCGCGGGTTCAGCAGAGCCGTGCTCACGAATCGGAGTTCAGGAACACCCCAAACGATTTCAGTCCATTACCCGGAGCGGGCCTGTGCCGAAGGCCAAGCGTAGCCGATGGCACAGCCCAGAAAGACTTCACCTGTCCTGGGCGCCTCAGCCCTCCACAAACACACCAGTGCATCCCGAAAGTATCCGCGACCGGCTTGCCCTGGGAACTCAGACAGCCCCGTCTGCCGTGGCGCAGGTTGCCCAACCTGCGAAGGGGAGACGGGAACGAGGCGCTTTGGGTGAAGACCGCCGCCCAGGTTGTCGCCCGCCCCGCCGACGGGCAGTCGGCGAAACCGCGGGCTCAGCCGCCTGCATTACCCTGCCACCAACTTTGGGATGCACCGTCAATACCACCACCCTCGCTCTCTTCTTCATCCTCGTCTGCCTGTTCACTCGCGCAAACGCCACTCCAGCCCATAAAGCCGCGCTCGACCAACACTACGACCGTTTCCTCACCCCCTCTCTGAATCATTGCACGACGTGCCATCGACCATCCCCGCTCAAGGAACCCCAAAGCCTGTCTGAATTCCCCCATAATGCCTTCGGTGACCGGCTCAAACGCGCCGCCGCCGAGCTCTCCCAGGCCGGCAAACCCAAAGCGCTGGCCGCCCGGTTGATCCTCGTGGGCACGGAAGATAGCGATGGAGACGGCACGGCCAACCAAGCCGAAATTCTTCTCGGACACAACCCCGGGGATCCTCTCGACAAACCCAACCACCAGGAACTCGCTTCCGCGTCCAGACGTGAATCCGAATTCCGCCAGTTCCTTTCTTCCTACCGTTGGCGGCCTTTCGAAAGCATCACCCAGCCCAAAATTCCCGCCACCGCCCCCCACCCCGTGGACGCGTTCCTCAGCCGCGCCCGCAGCGAGCAAAAACTCAGCGTCCAAAAAACCGCGCCAAAGCTCATCCTCCTGCGTCGGCTTTACCAGGACCTCATCGGTCTCAATCCCACTCCATCAGAACAGCAGGCGTTCCTCGATGACTCTTCGATCGATGCTTACGAGAAAGTCGTGGACCGCCTGCTCGCAGACCCCCGACACGGCGAACGCTGGGGACGCCATTGGATGGACGTGTGGCGCTACAGCGATTGGGCAGGCTGGGCGGACGGCAACCAGGTCCGTGACAGCAAACCTCATATTTGGCGCTGGCGCGATTGGATCATCGAATCCCTCAATCAGGACAAAGGCTACCATCGCATGCTTGCCGAAATGCTGGCCGGCGACGAGATCGCGCCCCTCGATTCGAACACGCTCCGCGCCACGGGCTTCCTCGTTCGGAATTACAAGATGCTTAGCCGCGAGCAGTGGATGGAGGACACCGTCAAACACACCTTCCAAGCTTTTCTCGGCGTTACTGTGGGATGCGCCAAATGCCACGATCACATGACCGATCCCATCTCCCAGTTGGATTACTACCGCGTGCGCTCCATCTTTGACCCGCACCATGTTCGCACGGACGCCCTCCCCGGCCAAGCCGATCCCGCCAAAGACGGACTGGTCCGTGCCTACGACCTCAATACCAACCGGGTGACCTACGTCCTCAAACGGGGCGACGAACGGCATCCCGAAACCAATCGGGTTGCCGAGCCAGGAGTTCCCGCCGCCCTCACCGGATCGACTTCGCTGGCCCCTCGCGAAGGCCGCTTCCACACCAGCGATCTGCCGCTCCCCTCCGAAGCCGCCAAACCGCACCATCGCGAGTCCGTCCGCCGCGATCTCCTTACCGCCGCCGCCGCCGCCACGCTGCAAAAGCGAAAAGCGCTCGAGGCCGCCAAACCCACCGCGAACCCAGGCCGCCTTCAAGGGCTCGAACTCGAAGTGCTCCTGGAACAATCCCGCCAGGCAGCCTTGTCAGACTTGTTGGCCTTGGAAAGGTTCGAGGAGAAGAACGGGAGAAACAGCGGGCTTTGGGAATCCCTGGCCCGCCAAACCGTCGCCAGCCAGCGGCAATCCGCCCTGCTCGAAGCCCAATGGGACCAACGGCGCAAATTGGACTCCGTTTCCGAAGCCAAAACCAAATTCGAAGCGGCCAACCCGCTCGACGCCAAAACCTCCAACACCCTGGCCACCGCGCGCAAGAACCTTGAAGAGGCCGAAAAACAATTGCTTGCCGCGAAGCGCGAGATGGAGAAGCCCTTGTCCACCGAGTTCAAACCCCGCGCCGCAGAAACCTTCCCGGCGTCCAGTTCGGGCCGCCGGCTGCGTCTCGCCGAATGGATCGCGGATCCCAAGAATCCTCTCACCGCCCGGGTCGCCGTCAATCATGTCTGGCTCCGCCATTTCGGGCGCGGCCTCGCCCCCAACCCGGCTAACTTCGGCCGCCTCGGCGGCACCCCCGATCATCCGGAATTGTTCGACTGGCTGGCGGCAGAATTCGTCGCCCGTGAATGGAGCTTGAAATGGCTGCACCGGCTTCTCGTCACCAGCGAAACCTATCGACTGAATTCCACGCCGGACGAACCCAACCTGGCCATTGATCCGGACAATCGCTTCTACTGGCGCATGATGCCGCGGCGCCTCGAGGCGGAGGCTGTGCGCGACAGCCTTCTGCACGCGTCGGGCTCGATTCAACAAACCATGGGCGGACCCGAAATCGATCACCAACTCGGTTTGAAATCCACGCGACGCAGCGTCTATCTCCGCATCGCTCCCGAAAAAGAAGTGGAGTTCCTCAAACTCTTCGATGGTCCCTCGGTGACCGAATGCTACGAACGGCGGCCCAGCATCATGCCTCAGCAAGCGCTCGCCCTGGGCAATAGCTCCATGGCCATCGAGCAAGCCAGGCTGCTCGCCACCCGCCTGTCGCGCGAGCACCGCGGCGACGAATCCTTCGTCCAACAAGCCTATGCCCGGATCCTCGGACGTCCACCTGGACCCGAAGAACTCCGCTTGTGCCGCGAATTCCTCGACCGGCCTCCTCAAACCCAAGCCGGCAACCCGGCCCGGCCCCGCGAAAATCTGGTGCTCGTCCTCTTCAATCATCACGAGGCGGTCACCGTCCGTTAACATGAAATCCCGCCCCGCCCCCCTTCACTGTCCCGGCGTCTCCCGCCGTTCGTTCCTCTCCGACACGGGCATGGGTTTCACCGGTCTCGCTCTCGGAGCCATGCTCCACCGGCACGGTTTTCTCACGGCCTCACCGGCGGCCTCTCCACCGCCGATCCCGCGAGCCAAGTCGGTGATCTGGATCTTTCTCTGTGGAGGCGTCAGCCACCTCGAAAGTTTCGACATCAAACCGGCGCTCAACACCTACTCCGGCAAGTCCATCGCCGAAACGCCTTACGCCAAGGTCCTCCAGACGGAGGGGAAAGACATCATCGGAGGCAACCCGAGCCACGGCAATCGGAAGACGATCATGCCGTTGCAAACAGGTTACCGCGCCTATGGCCAATGCGGTCTCGAAGTGGGTGATTGGTTCAAAAACATCGGCGAATGCGCCGACGATCTCGCCATCGTCCGCTCGCTGTGGACCATCCACAACGATCACGGAGCCCAACTGACCTGGCAGACCGGGCGCCACCCCCGCGAGCTCGAACATCCGACGCTCGGATCCTGGGTCGCCTACGGCCTGGGTTCGCTCAACCAAAACCTGCCTGAATACGTGGTGCTCGGCACGCCCACCGGCGATTGCTGTGGCGGCGCGTTCACCTACGGCGCTTCTTACCTCGGCCCCCAGCACGGCGGCGTCCGACTCGGCACGGACCCCAAGAATCCACTGCCCTTTCTCGCGCCGCCCCCAGGATCCCTTTCGCGCGAGGAACAGTTCGAAAACCTCTCCCTGCTTGGACGCCTCAATCAACTGTCTGGCATCGATTATCCCGACGACCCCCATCTGCTCGCTCGCATCAAATCCTACGAACTCGCTTTCCAAATGCAGTCCAGCGTTCCGGAAACGCTGGAGCTGCCGAAAGAATCGGAGCTCATTCGCCGCCTCTACGGCATGGACCAGTCAGAAACGCGATCTTTCGGAGAACTTTGCCTCGTGGCCCGCCGACTCGTCGAACGCGGCGTCCGCTTCATTCAAATCTTCCACGGTGGCGGGGGTGGAGGCGCGTGGGACGCCCACTCGGAAATCAAATCCAATCACACCAAACTTTCCACCGAAGTGGACAAGCCGGTGGCGGGTCTGCTCAAGGACCTGAAACAGCGCGGATTGCTCGACGACACGCTGGTGGTGTTCGGCACCGAATTTGGCCGCTCACCGGGAGCGGAAGGCAGCGGACGCGATCATCATCCTCAAGGCTTTTGCGCCTGGCTGGCCGGGGGCGGCGTCAAGGGCGGAGTTCAACATGGCGTTACGGACGAATTGGGTTTCCACGCGGTCGAGGACCGCCATTACGTCACCGACATCCACGCCACCGTGCTCCATCAACTCGGCCTCGATTCCCGCCATCTCGAGCTCCCCGGCCGCAAACGCCTGGAACTCGACCACGGCGAAGTCATCCGCCCGATTCTGGGATGAATTCGATAACCTTCCCGACTAACTTGATGCTGAATTGACTCACCCTTCCACATCCTGGCCCGGCGGAGTTTATTCCAATGCGCTTTCAAGATGAGCTTAAGTCGCGCAGGATATTTCGTTGCAGGCAAGGCGCGAGGAAGGAGCATATCCGATGGATCTGGTGAATGATTCGGAAAGGCTTTATCGCCTGTACTTTGCGAAGTTTCATGAAGGGCAATGGCCGTTGTCAGCAAATAAACTCCGACGGGCCAGGATGTGGAAGGGTGAGTCAATTCAGCCTCAAGTTAGTCGGGAATTTCAAGACACTCATTTCGAACGGGGAAGGCGCATCGAGAATCAGACGCACCCATCCTTCAGGCTCACGCCCCAGGAATACGAACCCGCGTTGCTTATGCTCGAAGTTCAAAAAACCGCGGAACACCCTGCCCTGCGCGCTCGCTTTGAAGCGGATCGCCAAGTGTTCACCAGGATGGATCATCTTCGCATCGCCAAACCGGCTCAGCGCACAAATGAACCGAATCTTTTCGGAATTTCCGATTGTCTCGCCCCCCCTGAACCAGCTATAGAGGCACTCCATGACGCCCTCACTGCTCATGCTACTGCCCTTCGGGGTCGTCGTGGCAGTGGGTTTTCTCTTCGTCCGCATGGCAAGCCGCGAGATTCCCAAGCGGCAAAGATCCCGGCTCAAAGAGGCCTTGGATGCTCTGGACCCCAGCAACGACCCGGAACCGGCGGAAGAACAAGCCTGGCTTCAGTGGCCTTCCCGATGGATCGCCGTATCGGGGGCCAAGCCTGTGGCCGTTCGCAATGCCCTTGATCTTTGCGGAGTCCAATGGTGCTCCCTCGCCGAAGGACTCCAATTGGCCTCGGAAGACCGCTACTTCATCAGCCAGCATGTCAAGGACTGGGTCGTGGTTTTCGGTCGCGAATTGCCCGATCCTGGATCGGATCCCGACCATCTTTTTCGCTTCCTCTCGGATCTCAGCCACGAACTGGGCACGGTTCAGTATTTTTGCGCAGACCCCGTGGTGGGCGAACACGCCTGGATTTGGATCGAGCAAGGCCGGGTTAAACGCGCGTTCGCCTGGTCAGGCTCCACCGTCTGGAATCAGGGGGACCTCACTCCGGCCGAGAAATCCCTCGGCGTGGAATGCCCTGGATACGGCGAGGAATCGCCCGAAGATTTACGACGCAATGCCATGGCCCGATACAACGTGGACCGTGTGCATCAACTCGCCTCCAAATGGGGGCTGGACCCCGGGCGCTTGACCCGCAGCCTCCCGAAAGGTGCTCAGGGCATCGTTGGCAAAAGACGGCTGCAAAGAAAAAGCCAGCCTTAAGTCCAAGGCCGGTTTCGAGTTTCCGCGATGCCCTCTCGGGGAGCTCTTACTCAAGTGTTATTCTCCATGATTCTTCCCCCATCCCGCTCCATGCTCCTCGCCGGCTGGTTCGCTGTCTCGAATCTGCTCGCCCAGAATGGCGATCGACCCGGCGAAACTCAGGCCGAACGCATTCCCGCCGACAAAATTCCACCCGCTCCCGTCCTCCCGCCCGAGGAAGCCCTCAAGTCCTTCAAAGTGCCGGAAGGATTCAAAGTGGAAATCGTCGCCGCCGAACCGCTCGTCGAAGCCCCCGTGCTCATGCAGTTCGATCCGGACGGACGGCTCTGGGTCCTCGAAATGCGCGGCTACATGCCCAACCCCGAAGGGAAAGGAGAGGACGCAAAAACAGGACGCGTCAGCATTCTTGAAGACACGGATCAGGACGGGCGCATGGACAAGCGGACCACGTTCCAGGACAACCTCGTCCTGCCTCGCGCCTTGGTCCTCACCCGCGGCGGAGCTCTGGTCGGCGAACCCCCGAAACTGTGGTTCTTGCGCGACACGGACGGAGACCTCAAGGCCGACGATTTTATTGAAGTCGCCACGGATTACGGCGGACGCGAGAATCCGGAGCATACCTCGAACGGATTGATCGTGGGTCTCGACAATTGGATCTATAGCGCCAATCACACGACGCGGTACCGTTTCCAGGACGCGGAATGGAAAAAAGAACCCACCGTGTTCCGCGGCCAGTGGGGCATCAGCCAGGACGACTTTGGCCGACTCTTCTTCAATTCCAATAGCGATCATCTCAGGGCCGACTTGGTGCCTTCCCACTATTTTCACAGAAACAGCCACCTCCGCGGTGTCACCGGACTCAACTTCGCCGTCGCCAAAGATCAATCCGTCTGGCCGGGACGCATGAACCCCGGAGTGAACCGGGGATACCAGCCTCAACAACTCCGCGCAGACGGCACTCTGGCTACCTTCACCGGTGCCTGCGCCCCGCTTATCTACCGGGGAGACCAATTTCCAGAATCGCATCAAGGCAATGCCTTCGTTTGTGAACCGACCGGCAACTTCGTCCGCCGCAGCCTGCTCAAGGAGCAAGCCGGCATCATCACGGCCGAAAACGCTCACGCTCGCACAGAATTCCTGACCTCCACCGACGAACGCTTCCGCCCGGTGAGCCTGGCCAACGGCCCCGACGGTGCCCTGTATGTCGTGGACATGTATCGCGGCATCATCCAACACCGCATCTACCTGACCAGCTACCTGCGCAAACAAGCCCTTTCGCGAGGCCTCGAAAAAGGGCTGGAACACGGTCGCATCTATCGCGTGGTGCGCACCTCTGCCCCGCCCACTCCGAAAACCCGGCCCGGCCTCGGATCCGCGACGCCGGCGCAACTCGCCGAATACCTCTCGCATCCCAATGGCTGGCATCGGGACACCGCGCAACGACTGTTGGTGGAAAGCAGTGAAAGCTCCGCCGCCGCCCCCCTGCGTCAAATCGCTCGCTCTCATGCCAATCCGAAGGCGCGACTGCACGCACTCTGGACCCTGGAAGGCCTCGCCCTGTTGGATCGCCCCACACTGATGGCCGCTTTGGGCGATTCCCACGAACGCGTGGCCGCCGCCGCCATCCGTTTGTCGGAACCTTTCCTGGCCCGTGATGAAATGGATCTCTTCCCGAAACTGATCGGTTTTTCCACCGATCCACGCCACGCCATCCGCTTGCAATTGGCGTTTTCCCTCGCCCGCTACCCGCGAGAAGACGTCGACACCGCCTTGGTCAAAATGATCGTCCATGCGCCCACGGACACTTTGCTCCGCGAAGCTGTCGTTTCCGGCTGGGTGGGACGAGAAGCGCATTTCCTCGAGGCCATCCTATCCATGCCGACAGATCAGAAGTCATCGCTCCTTCCGACCTTGGGCCTCCTGGCGCGTTGCGTTTGGAACGAGGGTCAGGGCGCCAAGGTGAGCCGTATCCTGCAGCGCATCGCTGCCAGCGGCACTGATTCCTCTCCATACCTCGCCGTCCTTCAAGGCCTGAACGCCGCCGCCCCCAAGCCGAATACGAAAAACGCAGCACCGCCGCGACCGGTGAAACTCGATCGTGAACCCTCCGAACTGGTTTCGCTCAAGGCTTCACCGAATTCGGAACTGGCCAAAACCGCGGAAAGCCTCCTCTCGGTTCTCGTCTGGCCGGGCAAACCCGGATACGTGGAGCCGAAAGTCATTCCCTTGAACGCCGAGGATCAAGCCCTCTTTGACGAGGGGAAACCCCTCTACCAAGCCATCTGCGGCGCCTGCCACCAACCCACCGGTCTCGGGCAGGACGGTTTGGCGCCGCCCGTGCTCGATTCTGAATGGGTGCTGGGCTCGCCCGATCGCCTGATTCGAATCGTGCTCCACGGGGTGCGCGGCAAACTCACGGTCAAAGGCGTCAGCTACAACCTCGAGATGCCTCCGCTCAGCATTCTGGACGACCGGCAGGTGGCTGCCATCCTCACCTACATGCGCCGCGAATGGGGCCACAACGCATCGCCCATCTCCCCCGCCACGATTCAAACCATCCGCCAGCAGACCGAGTCTCGTGCCGAAGCGTGGACCGAACCCGAACTGCTCAAGCTTCCCTGACCCGTCCGCTCAAAACGGCCGCTTCGCCAACCGCACCCGCGGCGGCGACACCGCGAGTCCCGCCGGGCCATGCATGCTCGAATTCCCCTTCGCCTCCTCGCCCAGGCTGCGGCGGATGAATTCGACCTGGCTGCGCAAGCGGGCTTTCCCGTGACCTGAAGTGGAAAGCACAGACTTTCCATCCGCTTTGAGCATGCGTGCCTTCACACGATCCCGCAACGAAAGTCCCAGCACCTCCTCCACCAAACGATCCCGCAAACGTCCATCCACGATCGGAAACACCACCTCCACGCGGCGAAAGAAATTGCGCGGCATCCAATCGGCGCTCCCCACAAAAACTTCGGGCCGGCACGCGTTTTCGAAATAGTAAATCCGGCTGTGTTCCAGGAAACGGTCCACGATGCTGCGCACCTCGATCCGGTCGCTCAGGCCGGGAACACCGGGACGCAGACAACAAGTCCCGCGAACGATCAACTGGATGTTTACCCCGGCCCCGGACGCGGCATAAAGCGCGTCAATCACCTTCGTGTCCACCAAGGCGTTCATCTTGGCCACAATCCTCGTCGGCAATCCTCGTCGAGCGTGCTCGGCCTCCCTCTCGATCAAGGACAGTATTTTCGCATGGAGCTCAAACGGCGCCACCACCAACCGGCGCATCGGTTGATACTGGCAGATTCCAGTCAACAGATTGAATAACCGGGTGGCGTCCTCCCCGAAATCTTCGTCACAGGTCAGCAAGCTGATGTCCGTGTAAAGCCGGGCGGTGTTCGGATTATAGTTTCCCGTTCCCAGGTGCAGGTATCGGCGCAGGCCGTCGTCGTCCCGGCGCACAATCAACAACGCCTTGGCGTGAATCTTGAATCCCACCAAACCGTACACCACATGCACCCCGGCCTCTTCCAGCCGCTTGGCCCATTCGACATTGTTGGCCTCGTCGAAACGTGCGCGCAATTCCACCACCACGGACACCTGCTTGCCGTGATGCACCGCCCGCATCAGTGCCCCCACGATCCGGTCATCCCCGCCGGTGCGATAAAGGGTCTGTTTGATCGCCAGCACCCGCGGATCGCTGGCGGCCTGGGTCAAGAGCTCGAGCACGGTCGAGAAGCTCTCGTACGGATGATGCAGGAGCACGTCACCCTCGCGAATCACCTCGAACAGATCCGTCTTTCCACGCACAACCGGCGAAAGCTGCGGCGAAAAGGGAGGATCCTTCAATTCCGGAACGTCGTCCCGATCACACAACATCATCAATCTCGCAGGATGCATCGGGCCGTCGATGACATAGAGATCCTCCCGCCGAAGCCGGAGATGCTCCAGCAAGAAACCCGCCACGGAAGGCGGACAATCGTGAGCCACCTCGAGACGAACCGCGTCGCCCCGGCGCCGGTTGTGCAGTTCGTTCTCGACCGCCTTCAGCAAGTTGGCCGCTTCCTCCTCGTCGATGTAGAGTTCGCTGTTACGGGTCACGCGAAAAAGCCAGCTGCCCTGGATGGCCATCCCCGGAAACAAATCGGGCAGGAAGTGCCGGATCAATTCCCCCAAAAAAACGTAGGCTCGGGAACCGTCGCCGCGAGGCAACTGGACCAGCCGGGGCAGACGACGCGGCACCGGCACGATGGCGTTGTGACGTCCCTCGCCCAGAGCGTTTGTCCTCGCCAGTTGCACGATCAAATTGAGCGATTTATTGATGAGCAGGGGAAAAGGATGAGCCGGATCAATGGCGATGGGAGTCAAGAGTTGGCGGATTTCCGCCCGATAAAACTGCTCCAGCCAGGCCAAGTCCCTTCCCGGCATGTTCGCCACCGGGATGAAGGCCACGCCCGCCTTGGCCAGCCCCGGCAACAATTGTCTCTTCCAACATTGATACTGCACGCGCACGAGCCTTCGAATGCGCTTCTCGATCGCCGCCAGGAGTCTGGACGGCGCCATTTCCCCCTCCTCGGCGCCCCCCCCGCCGCTCTCAATCCGCTGTTTTAATCCGGCCACGCGAATCTCGAAAAACTCGTCGAGATTCGTGCTCGTGATGCAAAAAAACTTCAACCGCTCCAGAAGGGGAGTCGAGGGATCCAGCGCCTCATCAAGCACGCGCTGGTTGAATTCCAACCAGCTCAGCTCACGCTGCAAATATCGCCCCCCCGAGAGGGACGGCGGCGAGACACGGCCAAGTTTCTTGCTTATCCTCATGCCCAAACCCTCAGCCTAAGGTCCGGCCCTCTGTTCAGGCCAGCGACAATTGTGTGACAGCCATCAGGTTCAACGCTCCCCTCGGGCCGGCGCTTGCCTTTGCCAATTCGAGGAAGTTAGCCTGCCGGACATGAACTCCCTTCGATTCTCCGCTCTCTTCCTTTTTCTTTGCACCTTGCCGGCCCTGGCCGCCCCCGCCATTCCCGATTCCCACCGGATCGGCGGACTGGCCGTGGGGACTCAAGCCTACACCTTCAATCGTTTTTCGGTCTTTGAAGCCATTCATAAAACCGCCGCCGCAGGCGGAAAAGTGATCGAGTTTTATCCCGGCCAGAAACTCAGCCCCGAAGAACCCGGCGTCAAGTGGAGCCATGACGCCTCGGACGAAGTCATCGCCAAGGTCAAGGAACAGTTGTCCAAATTCGGACTGCTGGCCGTCAATTATGGGGTGGTGAGCATTCCCAAAGAGGAGGCCAGCGCCCGGAAAATTTTCGATTTCGCCAGGAAAATGGGCTTCGTGGCCGTGACGACCGAGTCGGTGGACTCGATCGACATCATCGAAAAGATGGTGAAGGAATACGACATCAAGGTCGCATTCCACAATCATCCACGACAGCCCAACAACCCCAACTATCGCGTCTGGGATCCCCGCTTTGTGGCGGACTTGGTCAAGGATCGCGATCCGCGCATCGGCGCGTGTGCGGACACGGGGCATTGGCTGGCCTCCGAACTCGACCCCGTTGAAGCGCTGCGAATCCTGAAAGGAAGGGTCATCAGCAGCCACCTCAAGGACCGCAATGTGAAAGGCCGCCAGGGACATCACGATGTGCCTTACGGCACCGGCATCGGGCGGGTGGCCGAAGTCCTGGATGAATTCCGAGCCCAGGGATTTCAGGGCAATATTTCCATCGAGTATGAATTCAATTGGGACCATTCCGTCCCTGACATTGCCCAGTGCGTCGGGTTCATTCGAGGCCACACCGCCCGATGGAAATAGCGCTCGGCTTGCCCGGCTCCGCCCACCGGTAGAAATGAGGCAAGAATCCGCGCGTTCCCCGTCCCGGGAAGCGCGCTGAATTTGGGGTTCCCGCCAGTGCATCCACAGGTATCGGTGATGCGCGCGGCACCGCCGAGGCAGCGGCGTTTACGCCGCTGCAGGGCGTGTCTTCAAGGGCATGTCAGGCTCAACAGGCAAGGGTGCTGCCGGGGCGAAGGCATCCACCCAGGGCGGGCCATAAAGCGGGAGGAGATCGCCGCGGCCGATGAGCGCGAGCGGAAGCACCGTGAACAGCGCGCCCCGACAACTTGCGGATGCACCGGGTTCCCGCCACGGAGCGGCTTCCGCCTTGCTTGAAGGCCTAGGCTTCGACTCCTTCGCCCTCGAGGAATCCCTGCAACTGGCGAATGCGCGTCGGATGGCGCATCTTGCGGAGCGCCTTCGCTTCGATCTGCCGGATGCGTTCGCGCGTCACCTTGAACTGCTTGCCCACTTCCTCCAGCGTTCGTGAATAGCCATCCCCCAGGCCGAACCTGAGCTCCAGGACTTTTCGCTCCCGTTCCGTCAACGTCTCGAGCACATCCTGCAACTTGTCCTTGAGCAGGCTGTAGCTCGTCATGTCCGACGGATTCTCCGCGGACTTGTCCTCGATAAAATCTCCGAAATTCGTGTCCTCACTGTCGCCGACCGGGGACTGCATGGAAATGGGCTGCTGCGCCATTTTGAGGACGGCGCGCACCCGCTCCACGGGCATCTGCATTTCGTCCGCGATCTCCTCCGGCGTCGCTTCGCGTCCGAAATCCTGCACAAGCTGCTTCTGCACCCGCATCAGCTTGTTGATGGTTTCGATCATGTGGACCGGAATGCGAATGGTCCGGGCTTGGTCGGCGATGGATCGAGTAATGGCCTGGCGGATCCACCACGTGGCGTAGGTGGAGAACTTGTAGCCACGGCGGTACTCAAACTTCTCGACCGCCTTCATCAGCCCCATGTTCCCCTCCTGAATCAGATCCAGAAAGGAGAGCCCGCGATTGGTGTACTTTTTGGCAATCGAAATCACCAGACGGAGGTTCGCCTCGACCATCTCGGTCTTGGCCTGGAGGGCCTTTCGCGAAAAATGCTGGAGCCGCTCGTAGGCTGCCAGGTAGTCGGTGGCCATCATCCGCACGAATTCCTCGAGGGCTTTGATCTTGCGCTGCTCGGATTGAATGATGGCCTGCGATTGGGGCGACTTGCGCTGGTGCTCCATCTCGTGAATCACCCGCAAGCTGGCCTGAATCTTCTCGTAAATGTTGTCCGCCACCAGCGCCATCTCCTCGATGACCTTCTGCTTGTAGAAGAACTTGGCGAAGGTGCGCTGCAGCTTGTCGTCCAGCTTCTTGAACTCCGCCGCAACCTTGTCACGCTTGGCCTTGTTCGGCACGTGGTGCGTCTCGGCGTACTTGTCGTCCACGTTTTGATCAATCGTGCGCACCTCCTTCACGAGCTTGCGCAAGGCCTTGAGATGGTTCTCCCGGCCCTCAATCTTCTTGTCCACGATGACGCGGTCGAATCGCTCCTTGGGCGGCTCCGAAATCAACTTCTCCGCAAGCGCGATGTGCTCCTTCCCCGCGAATCCGAATCCGTATATGATCCGCTTCACTTCGGTCTCCGCATCCTCGATGCGTTTCGAAATCTCCACCTCCTGCTCGCGCGTCAGCAAAGGGACCTGGCCCATCTGCTTCAGATACATGCGCACCGGATCATCGAGAATGTCGAGGCGCGTCTTGTCCTCCTCATCCTCAGGCTCAGGCTGCTTGACGCGATCCACCTCCGCCTGATCGACAATCTCCACCTCGAGATTGCGCAGCTTGATGTAGATCTCATCAAGCTCCTCCGGCGTGACGATGTTGTCCGGCAAAGCGTCGTTGATATCCCCGTAAGTCAGGTAGCCCTGTTCCTGCGCCAGCCGGACGAGTTCCTTGATCTTTTCCGTCAAATCCAGGCCCGACTGGGTCTTGATAGGAGGAATCACCGCACCCGCCACGCCGTCCGCAGGGGGGTGGGATTCAGAAGCAGGGGTGGAGGAAGAATGGGCCGAAACAGCAGAGAGGTGCTTGGAAGCCCTCGGGCCAGGCGCGGGACGGGACTTTTGCTTGTCCTTTGCGACCGCTTTTACCGTCTTCTCCTCCGGCTTGGCAGCCGGTTTGATGTTTTTTCGAGAGACGACTTTCGTTGCGTGTTTCTTGGGCTTCGGCGACTTGACCATATTTTTCGTCTATTCCAATTCTGGCCATATTTTTCGTCTATTCCAATTCTGGCAAGAGTGGCAAAGGAGCAAAACTCCAGAACTCGAATAGATCTAGAGAAGATCGTTGTGCCGCCCGGCCGCGAAATAGCCGGTCAATATTGTGTATCATCAAGTTCGAGTCAAGCGGCCAAATGTCACCGTGGATTGGCGGGGTGGCGGTTCCAACCCTCATGCTCCAACACTGGCAGGCGCCAGGATCGCGTCACCCATGCCATGGATGATCTTCTTGTCTCCCGGACAAGTGGTGGCCAGCACGCCCCCCAATCGCGCCCGACGATCATCCCCCTCCCCGGCCACAAAATAATAAGGACACAGGCGAGTCCGGCCTTCCATGGGAACCATGGACCCGGCATCGGGGTCATACCAAGCCGTCGCAACCCGCCGAGGTTTGTGATACTCTTGCAGAATATAGGGGTGATCGCCCGCCTGCTGGATCGCCTTTCGAACTGCCGCAGACCAATCGGACGAAGAGAGGTCGCTTCCCAAGGAGACTCCACGCGCCCCCCATGCCATGGGAGAAAACCCCGAGATCTTGAGAATTAACTGGCGTTCTCGCCGCGAAAGGGCCCCCAACTGATTCCAATCCGTCACATTTAATCTTGGAATCGCCCCTTGCGGTGGAAGCGGCTCCGGATCCACCAACCAAGTGTAAGGCACCACCGCCATGAGGGTCGAAAGAAACCCTTCCCCAAGTTCCCGATGCCAAAAGGCCCTCAATTTGCGATTCCACAACAAGGCGAAAAGCAACTTTTCCTCAAACAAGGAGCAAGGCGGAGGGGTCAGAAAAATCGACCCGGACGCCGCCCTCTCCAGCAAGTCCTTCGCCCCAGGCACGTGGTCCAAATCAAAGAGTTCAAAAAAGCGGTAAACAGCGTCCCCCCCAGCCAGGTCGCGGCTCCCTGGCGAAGTCACCCGGAACCGGTCCGGCGGCAATTGTCTGCAAAGCCATTCCATTTCAGGTCGATACGTGGACGACTCATCCGAAATCACGATATGGACGTTTGAACGCGGTCCGAAAATGGACTGGAAGCCCTCGACCATGCCGGAGGCGCCCCCCAGCGGCGACTGCTGCTCCGACTCCACGCCAGACCAAGGCATTGCCGCATACGTTTGATTGAGCCACGCGGTCAAGCCGATCCCTCCCGGCACGCTGTCAAGCTCGGTGATAACCCAATGTTTTTCGGTCAACAGGATGTCGGGACGAATGACACGGGGCGTCTCATGTTTGAAGGCGGCCGCACGCTGAAGTTCGATCAAAGCCTTGGGTTTGCCACGTTCCAGCCACTGCGCCACCCAGGCCGGTTGTCGTCCTTCACAACTGTGGCGATAAAGCAGACCCGCCGCCTGATAGAATTTAAGCAAAACCCTTCCGAGTTTTTCGAATTGATCTGCAAGCGCCCGCCCAATTGGAAAAGGACGTCCCGCCACCCGCCATCCCAACCCCGCAAACAAGCCCTCGGGAGGAAGCCGACGAAGGGCTTCCCGTGCTCGATCGACATCACCGTGCATGACTGCTAATGCGCGCGGGGAGCGCGGCGGTTAGACACGAACTTGACCAGTTCCGTACCCGAGCCATTTGTACGTGGTGAGTTCCTCCAATCCCATCGGGCCTCGAGCGCCAATCTTATCCGTGCTGATGCCGATCTCCGCGCCCATGCCGTACTCGCCCCCATCCGTGAAACGGGTGGAGGCGTTCCAATAAACCGCGGCGGAATCGACTTCGGCAAGAAACCGCTCGGCGGTTTCGCGGTTGGCGGTCACAATCGTGTCCGAATGACTGGAACCGTAGCGCCCAATATGGTCGATCGCGGCGGAGCAGTTCTCGACCACGCGAACATTCAGGATGTAATCGTTGTACTCGGTATGAAAGTCCTGCTCCGACGCAGCCGCCAGCTTCCAAGTCGCGGCGTTGGGTTGGGCCTGGAGAAGGGTCAAGGCATGGGAATCGGCGCGAAGTTCGACCGATTTCTCAGCCAACGCTTTCGCGGCTTGAGGCAAGAACTCGGCAGCAACCGACTGATGAACCAGTAAGGTCTCCATCGCATTGCACACCGCGGGACGATGCGTTTTCGCGTTCACGACGATCCGCAGGGCCATGGGCAAATCCGCCTCACGATCCACAAAAACATGGCAAACTCCCTTGAAGTGCTTGATCACCGGAACGCGGCTGCATTCCGCCACCGCCCGGATCAAACCCTCACCCCCTCGAGGCATGCACAGATCCACCAACCCGGTGAGACTCAATAACGCCTTAATCGCCTCCCGGTCCGGGGTGGAAACGACTTGAATGGCGTCCTCAGGAAACGCCGGGGAAGCTTCGCGGCCCGCTTCGATCAAACATCTCGCGATGCACTGATTCGAGCGAATCGCTTCCTTGCCCCCCCGCAACACCGTGGCGTTCCCGGACTTAAAACAAAGCGCGGCGGCATCCGCCGTGACATTGGGCCTCGATTCGTAAATGATGGCGATCACCCCAATGGGCGTGGAAACCTTGCGCAACCGCAGGCCGTTGGGTCGAATTCTTTCCTCCAAAACCCTCCCGGTGGGATCGGGCAAAGCCGCAACTTCCCGCAAACCCTTGGCCATGGCCGAGATGCGGGCCGGAGTTAATTGAAGACGGTCCAGCATGGCCTGCGAAAGCCCGACCGCTTGCCCGTCCCGCAAATCCTCGGCATTCGCGAGGACCAAGGCATCAACGGACTTTTCAAGCCGGTCCGCCATCGCGAGAAGGCATCGATTCTTCTCCGCCGGAGTAAGCCGGGCCAGCGCGCGTGCCGCAGCCTTCGCCCGCTGAGCCAGGTTCGTCATTTGCTCGATCAAACTCATGGCTCCATCATCCTAATTCCCCGGGGCGGAAGGAAAGCCTTTGATTCGATTTGACGATGGCTGTCAGAGGGCATAGAATGATAACGTCAATGGGGTTAACAGTCTCGGTTCCTCCTGCCCGGTGGTACTGCTTTTTTGGGGCCACCGGGCCTTTTCTTTTCCCCTTTTGAAGGTCACCCAAGAAAAGCCTTGTGGATGACCTTGGTCGCCAGATCGCCTTTGGCCAGATCCACGATCACGGAAATCTTGATTTCACTGGTCGAAATCATGTCGATGTTGATGCCTTCCTTGGCCAGCGCCTCAAACATCCGCGCCGCCACTCCGGAATGGCTTTTCATGCCCACTCCAACAATGGAGAGTTTTCCGATTTGTTCGCTGGCGAAAACCTCTCGCACGCCAATCTCGCTCTTCAACCCGTCGATCACTTTACTCGCCTTCAAGAGTTCGGCCTTCTCGACCGTAAACGACAAGTCCGTCAAGGGCTTGCCGGAGCCATGGCTCGCGTTCTGGACGATCATGTCCACGTTGATGGCAGCCTCACCCAAGGCCTTGAATACCTTGGATGCCATGCCGGGCTGGTCCGGCACTCCGGCCAGGGTCACTTTGGCTTGATTCTTGTCGAAAGCCACGCCGCGAATGACGACGTCCTCCATGCTCTTGGTTTCCTCTTTCACAATCGTTCCTGGGTTGTCGTTCAAACTCGAGCGCACTTCAAAAACCACACCGAATTTCTTGGCAAATTCAACCGACCTCGACTGCATGACTTTCGCCCCCAAACTGGCAATCTCCAGCATCTCGTCGTAGGAGATCTCCTGAAGTTTGCGCGCACCGGAAACCACGCGGGGATCAGCAGTATAAACCCCGTCCACATCCGTATAAATCTGACAAAGATCGGCCTTCAAAGCCGCGGCCAGCGCGATGGCGGTCAAGTCGGATCCTCCCCGGCCCAGCGTGGTGATCTGGCCCTCCGACGTTTCGCCCTGAAAACCCGCCACAATCACCACCTGCCCCGCGTCAAGCAACGCGTGGACCATCCGCGGGCTAATATTCTTGATCTTGGCCTTGGTGTGCACTCCATCCGTCACAATGCCAGCCTGGGCGCCCGTCAACGACGCAGCCGGTACATTCAGCGCATGCAGCGCCATCGCCATCAGGGCAATGGTCGTCTGCTCGCCCGTCGCCAGGAGCACGTCCATTTCACGCTCGCTCGGAAGGGGCATGATTTCCTTGGACAGCTTGATCAAATTGTCGGTCACACCGCTCATCGCGGAGACCACCACAACGACCTGATCCCCGCGTTGCCGATACTTCGCCACGCGGTTCGCCACGTTCTTGATCCGCTCCGTGTTGCCGACGGAGGTGCCGCCGTACTTTTGAACAATAAGGGCCATGGGGTTGACAGAAGTCGGATTTAAAGTCCGATGACGCGCATCACCGCGGAAAGCTCGGCGGGGACTTCCACCGGCGAAAAACCCGCGGAGGCGATGGCCGTTTCCGGATCTTTGAGCCCATGGCCGGTCATCACCGCGGTCAGCACGCTCCCCGGGGGGATGCGGCCCTGTTGATGGGCTTTGACAATGCCGGCCAGGCACGCCGCCGAGGCCGGCTCGACAAAAATGCCATCCGTGCGCGCGATCCGGCGATATGCCTCCAGGATTTCCTCGTCCGTCACGGAATCGATCAACCCTGAGGATTCGGCCCATGCGTTTTTCGCTCCCTCCCAACTGGCAGGGTTGCCAATCCGAATGGCACTGGCCAGGGTCTCGGGGTCGGTCACGGGCGTTCCCCGGACGATGGGCGCAGCCCCGGCGGCCTGAAAGCCAAGCATTCGAGGGAGGCTGGCGATTTTGCCCGCGTCGTGGTATTCCTTGAAGCCTTTCCAGTAGGCCGTGATGTTCCCGGCATTCCCCACCGGCAACACATGAAAATCAGGAGCCCGCCCAAGCGCATCGCAAATCTCGAACGAAGCAGTCTTTTGCCCCTCAATGCGAACCGGGTTGATGCTGTTCACCACCTCAACCTTCCCCGTTTCACCGAGTTCACGAACCATCCGCAACGCATCGTCGAAATTGCCCTCAATCGCGACCGTGGTGGCCCCGTACATCAAGGCTTGCGCCAGCTTGCCCTGGGCAATCTTGCCCTTGGGAAGCACCACCACACATTTCATCTTGGCCCTCGCGGCATAGGCTGCAGCCGAGGCCGAGGTGTTCCCCGTGCTGGCGCAAATCACCACCTGCGCCCCTCGGTGCTTGGCCTTGGAAACGGCCATCGTCATGCCGCGATCTTTGAACGAACACGTGGGATTAAGCCCCTCGTACTTAAGATAAAGGGAAAAGGATCCCCCCAGATCCGCCACAAAGTTATCCGCTTTGACCAGCGGCGTGTTGCCTTCGGAGAGCGACACCACGGGCATGCCGGCATCGACGGGGAGAAAACGAGCGTAACAGTCAATGACCCCCTTCCAAAGCGCGGGGTTGTGAGGAGCGGCGTTCATGAAAAATCTTCCACACGGAACACCACGGGCTCTCCTTTGACAACGGAAAGTCCCGCAATGCCTTTCAAAGCTCGGCGCATGGCCTTCACCGGGGCGTCGTGAATCATGAAGATCAAGGGAACACTTTCACCTTCGTGCCCTTCCGGCTGGATGACCGAGGAAATCCCGATGCGGGCTCGCCCGAGCAGCGTGGCGATCTTAGCCAGCGTGCCAGGACGGTCAATGACGCTCAGGCGAAGGTAAAAACGGGATACGATTTCCTCGTAGGGAACCACGCGTCCACCCCGGGCATGGCACACAAAAGGCGGCACACGGCGCTGAGAACCGTGCTTGAGATCCAGGGCGGCATCCGCCAGATCGCTCAACACCGAACTGGCCGTGGCATCCTGTCCCGCCCCGCGCCCATAATAAAGGGTATCGCCCACCACGTCACCGCGAACGCAAATCGCGTTGTAGACGTGATTCACACTCGCAAGCACATGAGTGTTGGGAACGAGGACGGGCCCCACTGAAACCTCGATGTCTTCCGTTCCCGAGGAGCGGCCACTTCCCGTCGTCTTGACCACGCCGAGCAACTTGATGGTGTAACCAAGCTGCTGGGCATACTGAATGTCCAGGGCGCTGACACTGCGGATTCCCTCGACATGAATCTCGCCGGGCCTCACCCAAAATCCGTGCGCCAGGGAGGCAAGGATCCCGGTCTTGTGGGCCGCATCGTGACCATCGATGTCCAGCGAAGGTTCAGCCTCCGCGTAACCGAGCCGCTGCGCGTCAGCCAACACCGCGGCAAAATCGGCGCCCTCAAGCTTCATCCGGGTCAAAATGTAATTGCAGGTGCCGTTGACAATGCCATGCAAACGGGTGACCCGATTGCCGACCAGGCTTTCGCGCAAGACCTTGATGATCGGAATCCCACCCGCCACGCTGGCCTCGTAGTAAAGGTTCGCGTCATACTTGCGGCAGGCTTCAAAAAGCTCCTCTCCATGGGCGGAAAGAAGGGCCTTGTTGGCCGTCACGACGGATTTGCCAGACCGCAGCGCCGCGAGCACGGCCAACCGCGCCGTCTGCGTTCCTCCCATCAGCTCCACAATGATTGGACAGCGAGGGTCATCAACCACCTTCCTCCAATCACGGGTTACCGTGCCTCCAGGGAGGGGGACTTTCCGGCGCTTTCGCGGATTGCGGACCGCCATCGACTGAATTTTGAACGCGACGCCTAGACGCGAGGTCAGCAAGGGACCATTCCGGCGCAGGCCGAGGATTAACCCTCCGCCCACCGTGCCAACGCCCAACAATCCCAAAGCCACCTGCATAAGGCCGGCCAGATTGCCGACAAGCCCAGGCATGGACAATCCCATTTTTTGGGTTCACGCCCCGGTGCATCCAGAGGTTTTCGGGGATGCGCGCGGCAGCGCCGGGGCGTTCACGCCGCTTCAGGGCGTGTCTTCAAAGGGGCATGACAGATTCAACGGGCAAGGGTGCTGCCAGGGCGAAGGCATTCACCCACGGCGGGCCATGGAGCGGGAGGAGATCGCCGCGGCAGGTTGGCGCGAGCGGAAGCGCCGTGAACGGCGCGCCCCCACAACTTGCGGATGCACCGGGGCACTCCCGGTCGTGGAATGAAGAAGATCAGCCTGCGCGAGGCCGGACTGGGCTCCGGGTCGGTTCGAAGGAGGAGAGGGACGTCGCCCCCTCAGGGATTCGGATTATTCCGGGACGGCAAACCATCGACCACACCAGGGATCGGTTCGATGCCAGGGATGGGAGGCAGAGGAGGAAGTTTTACGCCGCGATTGTTGGCATCCAACTTCTGCGCCACCATGTTCAAGACTTGCTGTTCGACCGGCATGGAAGGCTCACCGCCCACAGGCTGCACATAATCACTCTGGGCCTGAGTGCGCAAAGCTCTCGAAGGGATGATCCGCGCGGCACCCGTCGTGACACCCGCCGCGGAGTTGTTATTAACTCCGCCGGGGGGATTCATGATGAAGGTCGAGGCTCCCGTCGGATTGGGATTGTTATCGACCAACACCCCTCCCCGGCCAATCACCACGGGGCCGCCACCTCCGCCCGCAGCTCCCGGAACCGGCATCGCGGAGGGCATTCCAGCGGGGACAGGAGGCACCGAAGCCGTATTGATCGGGGCGGCAGCGCCCTTGTCCTTCACGCCATGCGTCGCATAGGTCAAGGTCACCGGCGCGCCTGCGTTCAGGATTTTGACGGTGTCGGAAATCTCGTCGATGGAAATGACTTCGATATCGTCCTGCTTTTCGCCTTCGGCGAGACTGTAGAAAACCGTCGGGGGCGTCTTCCCATTCACGGTGGCACGCAGCCAAACCTTCTTCGATTCAAGATCCGTGGTAATGCCTGTCAGGTTGATGTTGGAGGCCGGATTCGGCTTGTTGTTGGCCTGAGGGTCCGGCGGCGGAACAACCACGGGCGGCTTCAACGCGAAGGGATTGCGATCGACGATGGCTTGATAGTTGCGCTCGCCTGCAGCCGCCCAACCCGTCAAACCCAAGGCCAGCGAGCCAATAACCCCGCGAAAATTTCGGGCGTTCGTCCAGGCCGATCTCATAAACACATCGTAACTTGTAGCACCAGGAGAGGAAAACACCAGCCGAACCCGAAAGTTTCCAGCAGTTCGAATTTGGGTGGGTAGGGCGCGTCACTCCGTGCGCGCCGCCTTTGGAAACACCCGGTTTCGGCGCGTAGCGGAGTGCGCGCCCTACCTTGATCAGTCAAAATGAGAAGACCTGGAAAGTTTCCGGGTATCACAACCTTGACGCGAACTGCCCCAACTGGTCCATTCAAGCCACATCCCATGCACTCATCTCCCTCAAAATTCCGGTCTTCCCAACGCCACACCCGTCGCGGCTTCACGTTGATCGAGTTGCTCGTCGTGATCGCCATCATCGCCATCCTGGCCGGCATGCTGCTCCCCGCCCTCTCGAAAGCAAAGGAGAAGGCGAAAACCACCAGCTGCATCAATAATTTACGGCAGTTCGGCATCGCCCAAGCCGTTTACTCTGGCGATTTTGACGACCGGTTTTGCTACACCTTCTTCGTGCGCGGCAATAATGCGCTGCGCAAAGGCTGGTTCAACGCGCTCCAACCCTACCAGGGCACCACGAACCTTCTGCTCTGCCCCAATAAGTCCAAGAAATTCAAGGAAGTCGTCGCCCTCTACCCCAGCGATCAACAAGACAAGGCCATCTCCAATTATCAGATGAACTTCCGATTGGGCGGTTGCGACTGGGAAGGGGTCTGGGACGTCAAACAATGGCCGGCGAAGAAGATCGGCACCGTGGTCAGCCCCGCCAAAACCGTGCACCTCACCGACGGCGGCGTGAAACCCACCAACTCCAAGGAACCCTTAAAAGCGATCACCCCCAAATCCACGGAAAAACCCGGCGCCTGGGTTCTCCACGATCCGGCCAACAGTGCCCCCTGCGATGGCTGTGTGACGTCGGACGATCCGAATTGGGGCGGACCCCACCAGCGGCACAATCAACGAAGCAACGTGCTCATGGCCGATTCCCACGTGGAAACCATCAAAGCCCAAACCTGGTTCTGGTCCGACACGCCGTGGCTCAAACCCGAAATCGGCGGCGGCAATTAAGCGACCGCCCCGTTACCCATCCGCTCTCAAGCCAGGATATCGCGAATCACCTCGGCTTCCACCACGCCCGTAAGTCGATTCTCAAGACCTCCGTAAAAATAAGTCAGTTTACGGTGGTCCAACCCCATCAGATGGAGAATCGTGGCATGCAAGTCGCGCAAATGAACCTTGTTCAATGCGGCTTCCTGCCCGAGTTCGTCCGTCTCCCCAAAGCTGGTGCCGGCTCGCACACCCCCACCCGCGAGCCAATAGGTGAATCCTTTGGGATTGTGATCCCGCCCTCCCGTCTTCCCACCCGTGTTGAACGTCTCGCTGACCGGCATCCGTCCAAACTCGCCCCCCCAAACCACCAGCGTTTCCTCCAACAACCCTCGACGTTCCAAGTCCGCCAGCAGCCCCGCCATGGGCTTGTCCACCTCCGGCGCGTGAATCTGAAGGTTCTCCTCGATCCCGTGGTGTCCATCCCAGGTGTTTTGCCCGCCCGCGGGGCCGCCGCCCGAATAAATCTGCACAAAACGCACACCACGTTCCACCAGCCTGCGCGCGATCAGACATTGCGTCCCGAACGTCGCCGATCCCACCGTCAACGGATGCGCCCCCTTGGGATCGTGGATGCCATAAAGGCCGCGAGTCGCCTCCGACTCCGATGCGATGTCCATCGCTTCCGGTGCTGAAGTCTGGAGTTGAAACGCGAGTTCGTAGCTGGCGATCCGGGCCTCCAGCTCGGATTGTCCAGGCCGCGTCAGCGAGTGGGCTTGGTTTTGTTGATTGATCCAGCCGATCTGGTGTCGTTGCATGGAACGGCTGACCCCCTCGGGTGGATTGAGGTTTAAGATCGGAGATCCGCCGTTTCGAAGCACGGAGCCTTGAAAGGCGGCGGGCATGTAACCGCTCGACCAGTTCGGAGCCCCCGTGGTCGGTCCTCCGCGCGGATCCAACATCACGACATGGGCGGGCAGATTGGAGTTCAGGGCGCCCAACCCATACGTCATCCAAGCCCCAATCGAAGGATGACCCTGAATGATGCGCCCGGTGTTCATCTGCAGCACCGCCGAACCATGGGCGAAGGAGTCGCTTTGCAACGATTTTACCAAGGCCAGCTTGTCCATGTGGCGGGAAAGGTGGGGAAAAGCGTCCGAACACCAAAGACCGGATTGGCCATGCTGGCGGAACACTCGACGGCTGGCTTGCAAGACGGCCTTCGTCTTGGTCCGGCGACGAAACTCGTTGTCAATCGTCTGGCCGTCCCGGCGCTGCAACTCCGGTTTGTAATCGAACAAATCGACCTGAGACGGCCCTCCAAACATGAACAAAAAAATGCAGGACTTTGCCTTGAACGGAAGTTGAGGCAGCGGCCAGGAAGGGGCTGGGCTCCCGGACGCCTGAAGACGCGAAAAGAACCCGTCCTCACTCAACAGACTGGAAAGCGCAAGCCCGGTAAATCCCGCTCCGGCTTCCCACAGGAACTGCCGTCGAGTACCGAAGCATCCTGGACGAAATCTAGTCGACATAAACGAACTCATTCAAATTGAACAAAGCCACGCAGAACGCCTGCCAGGCCATGGCTTCGGCTTCCGCCGGGTGTTTGGCTTCGGCCAACTGCCTCTGCTCCCGCCACCACGCCTGGGCCGAGTCAAGTTCCTCCACGGCGGGCCGCCGCTGCAGGGCGAGCTCGAAAGCCCGCTGGATGCGGCGCGCGGGATCTTGCCCAGCCTCGCGATCCAGCCTCGCCGCCAACCGGGCGCCACGCTCCCGAACAAAGGCATCGTTCAGCAGTGTCAGGGCTTGCGCTGCAACCGTCGTGACCGCGCGTTCCCCCACCGGCACCGTGGTGGTCGTGTAATCGAATGATTCCAGCAAAGGGGTCAGCAGCGCGCGTTTGACAAAAGTATAAATGCTCCGGCGGGATTGCTCCCGCGGCGGACTGGTTTGCCATCCCTTGCCTTCGCTGTCCTGGGTTCGGTGCACTTCCTTCGGCAGCGAAGAGAAAAATGAAGGCCCTCCTTTCGCAAGCTCGAGGTCGCCGGACACCGCCAGCATGGAATCCCGCATGACTTCCGCTTCCATCCGGCGCGGGTTTTGACGCCAGAAGTAGCGATTGGCCTCATCCTTGGAACGGGAGACCGGATGATCCGAACGGGAGGATGCCCGGTACGCCGCACTGGTCATGATCAGCCGATGCGCACGCTTAATGGACCAGCCGCCCGCCAAAAACTCCCCCGCCAGATAATCCAATAAATCGGGATCACTGGGGCGGCTCCCGGTTTGGCCAAAGTCGTTCGGAGTCTCCACCAATCCCCTTCCAAAATGATGCTGCCACAACCGATTGACCAGGACGCGTGCCGTCAACGGATTCTCCGGGTGCACGACCCAGCGCGCAAAAGCCAGCCGCCGTCCCGAAGTGCCCTTCCCCGGGGCTCGGACGATTTCCGGAACCAGAAGACGAAAGACCTCGGGAACGCCGGGTTGAACTTCCTCGCCCGGGGACAGCACGTCGCCCCTCCGAAAGACATGAGTCGGTTTGATGGGATCCTCGTGCACGGCCAGTGCATAGCCAAAAGGCGGACGGTTCTCAAAGTCCTGAATCCGAGTTCGCAATCTCTTCTTCTCGTCCTCCGTAGCTGCGGCTTCGAGCGCTTGCTGCAAAGGCCGGACCGCCTCCGCCTTGGCGAGCTCCCAAGCTCGAACTTTCTCCGGTTCGGCCAGGGGACGAATAATGCGTCCCGTGCCCCGGCCACCCCCTCCGGTCTTGTGAAGACCGTAAGGATTGATGCTGCGGAAGTAGGCCAAAGTCCGGTAGTAATCCTTCTGACTGATCGGATCGTACTTGTGGTCGTGGCAGCGGGCGCATCCCAGGGTAAGCCCAAGAAAGGCCGCGCCCGTGGTCACCATCACATCGTCCAAATCGTCGAACTCCGCCGCGAGGGTGCTGTCCGGCTCGTCATCCCAAACGTGCAAGCGGTAGAAACCCGTCGCGACAACCGCCTCTTCGCGATCCTGTTCGTCAAGTTCGTCCCCGGCCAATTGTTCGAGAATGAACTGGTTGTAGGGCTTGTCCCGGTCAAAAGACTGTACCACATAATCGCGATACCGCCAGGCATGGGGTTTGGGGCCATCCCGTTCGTAACCGTTGCTCTCGGCAAAACGAACGAGATCCAGCCAGCGCCGGGCCCAGCGTTCGCCATACTCCGGGCGGGCCAGCAGCCGGTCGATCAGCCGCTCCCAGGCGTCCGGCCGACGGTCATCCAGAAACTCCTTCATCTCCTCCGGCTTCGGCGGCAAGCCAATCAAATCGAAATAAGCCCGCCGCATCAGCTCGCGCGGAGGTGCCTCCGGATTCGGAGCCATCCCCGCCCCTTCAAGCCGAGACATCCAGAAACGGTCGATGGGATGCGCGCGCGCCGTCAGAGAACGAACCTCCGGTGGACGCTGGGCACGAAGCGGCTGGAACGCCCACCAGGACCGGTCCTCGGACGTCAGCTCAAACTCGCGGGAACGGAGCTTGGGGACCGGGGAGCCTCGATCGAAATCCTCCCCGACACTCTGCGGCGACGACCCGGCTGCCCCCGAACCTTGCCGGACTTCCGCAGCAGGCGCCTGGGTCACATCCGCGAGGATTGGATTGATCCCACCGGTCACGATGGGGCCAAGCTGAAGGCACACCGCCAGCCTGCCGAACAACCAAAGCGCGGACACGATCCGTGGAAACGGGAATGATTGAAAGCGGACCATGGATGAGTGGAGTGAAGCGTGGGAAGTGTAGCAGCGACGAGTCTCGAAAACAGGCTTTTCTTGGTCACGGCCCCGCAGCGATCGTCCCCCCGGCGAGCAGGAAGATCGGGACAGGTGCCTCCAGAGGTTGTCGGTGACCCGCTTGTCGTGGTCACGCAGACAGCCCTGTCTGCTGTGGCGCAGGCTGCCCAACCTGCGGGGCGACGAAGAGACCAGGCGCGTGGAGAGCATGGAAGGGCCTCGTTCTTCACCCGCCGGGCCGACTGCCAGCCTGCGCTGCAATACTGAGAAAGCTTCGGGATGCACCGGATCGGGACCGGTGCATCCCGATGTTGCCGGTGATGCAGGTAGGGCGCGTCCGTCCCGGCGCGCCGCCGGAGCATGATGTTTTGCATCCCGTGGGCGGCGGGCTGGGACAGGCCCGCCCTACCAACAACATCGGGATACACGAGATCGGGAATTGCAGAGCAACGGTTTCTTGCATGCGCGGTTCGGGGGGAACAAGCTCAGCTCATTCATGAAATACTGTCGGAGGACGCTCGCCTTTTGCGGTCGCATGATTCGAATCCGATAGCCGGTGTTCGCGAGGCGAGTCGGTGGGGCGGTCTTGCTGGCCAGGATGGTCTGTTGCGTTCAGGCAGGGCTTGACCTGCCCTTCTCACTTTCACCCGCGCTGGAACAGGAGATTTTGCGTCCTGCCTTCGTGGATGCACTGACGGGCGGGACTCCCATCCTGCCCGCGGTGACGAACTTGACTCAGCTGAAAGCCCGGCTGGACGAATTACTGATTTCACCCCATGGATTCACGAACGCTTATGAAGATCTTTCGATTCAAGAAGCGGTTTACGAGCGCATGCTTTATGGCAGCACCACGGAACGCTGCCGGGTTGATTTCACGTTTGGAAAACGCCTTTCGGCTCATGCCTATGTGAAGCGGGCCGAACGGGGTTCGGAATCTCCTCGACTGGCCATCCTGCTCATCCCGGGAAGCGGCTTCAATCAGTCCTCCGCGATCGCCAGGATGGATCGCCTGAATTACCATGGGGCCATTCTCGGGGAGATCGCTCCCTATGGCGACGCCTACGTCCTCGTGAAACCCAATGAGGATTTCCTGGCGATTCACAACGGCACGAACAAGCTGAGTTACAATTTCATCTACACCGGTTTGATTGACCAGGGAGGGACTTACTCCGGGTTGTATCTCATCCAGGCTCTGGCGCTCTGCAAACATCTCCAAGCCCAGTATGACAGGCTCGTCATCATGGGCTTGTCACAAGGGGGCGCCGCGGCGCTGCTCGTCGCGCTCCAAGCCAGGCCCACCGGCGCCATGGTCGCCTCCGGCTACAGCATCTTGCTGCAGCAAATCCAATGGGCCGGCAGCAACCAAATCATGATCCCCAATATCGACGTTTGGTATGCGCGGGATCGAATCCGGGACCTGATGCTCCTTTCCAGAACCCAATTCTTGTTCACCTGGGGGCGAGCGGAAACCAACTACTACAAAATTGAAGCGGAGACCGGACTGACGTCAGCCTACTTCAAGTCGGTTCCCAATTACCAATCTGCCGTCCACCCCGCCGGGCATGAGTTTTCCTTCACCGAGGTCGCGGGATTCTTGAACAAGATGGTTCGTGCCTTGAGTCTCCGGGGAACAAGTTCGCAATCCACAGGAAAGGATTTTCGGATGTCCTGGTCCGGGCTTGTCACCGGCGCCACGTACGAATTGCAATACTCGCCGGACCTGGTGCAGTGGAAAAAGGTGAGACGTTGGTCGCAAGAGGAGAACGCCCGCTCCGTTGACCTGATCGAGAACGCTGGCAGTGTCCAGGGCTTTTACAGGTTGCTCGAAACGGCTCCGTAAGCTTGCCGGGCGCGAAACCCAGCCGACGAAACGGCTTCCCGCCAAGGTTCACGCGCGCTTCGGCCGAAAAACCGCACCGTGAAGATCCGCAAAAAAGGCCAAGCTCCAAACCGAGGCGCCACTCGCCTTCACTTCAACTGATCCAGGGGGTCGCTCGACTTCTTGCGGCGTGGTTTGGTCACAGACTTGGCATCCGCCCAAAGGCTTTCCAAGGCGTACTTTTCCCGCACATCCACCCGCATCACATGCACCATCACATCGACGAAATCCAACACCACCCAGCCGGTCTGTGCGCCACCGTCGGTGGCGTTGGGACGCAGCCCGTCCTCGCCGCGCAGCTTCTCGGTGATCTCATCGACAATGGCGCGAACGTGCGGGTCGCTGGTCGCGGTGGCCAGGACGTAAAAATCCGTCACCGAAGAAACTTTTCGCACATCGAGCACGACAAGATTTTCGGCCTTCTTGTTGTCAGCAAGCTCGCGACAACGCTGGGCGAGTTTCCGGGAGTCCATGGACATCGTCTGCCGCGCATTCTGGACGGGAGTTCAATCCAGATAAAGCCGATTCTCCAGAAGATCATGCGCCACCGATTCCGGAACCAGGTGCTCAATGGGCAGGCCAGCCTGCACTCTTGCCCGGATTTCGGAGGATGAAAGCGCAAGCGGATGCCCTCGCAACCGGTGAATGGAAAAGCCCGGCGGAACTTCCGTGAAGCTCGCGCCAGGGCGCGGCACAAGAATGAATTCGGCGCTTCGGGCCAGTTCCTCCGCTTCCCGCCACTTCGGCAATTGCGACACGTGATCCTCGCCGATCAGGCAAAAGAGGGAAGCTTGCGGAAAGCGCTGCCGATAGTGTCGCACGGTATCGATCGTGAACGAAACACCGCCGCGGCGAATCTCCAAGTCGTCCACCCTGCACTTCGTCTGACCGGCAAGGGCCAGGCGAAGCCAGCGCAGCCGAAAACGCGCCGGCGCAGGCTTTCGCTCAGGTTTGAAAGGAGATTGCGCCACGGGCACGAAGCTCAGGAAGTCGAGCTGAAACTCCTGCAGCGCGGCCGTGGCCACCAACAGATGGCCCAAGTGAATCGGATCGAAGGATCCGCCGTAGAGCGCCAGCCTCATGCCCTGGATCAAATCGTTCTCAGCAACAGCGGCGCACACCTCGGTTGTAGGTTTTCTCAAAATACTCGTCCAACGCCCGCTGCCGGAGGATTCGCAAATCCGCTTCGGGACCCGTCAATCGAACCCGAATCCCCTGCGGGGTTCTCTCCGCAGCATACACTCCAACGGTCGCGGGGCCGCTTTCCATCGCCCTGTCGATCGAGGATTGCCCCGAGAGCTCCTTCCCGAGAGCGATGGAAAGCGGAATCAGACTGGCCAGTGAGGACGTGCGTGCCGAGGTCAGCGCGGAATCGGGCAGCCAAACGGGCGGAGTTTCTGAAAGTTCGGGAGGCTTTTGCCCGCTCCACAACCGGATCCACTCCCTCAAACTCAGCCCCACGATGATCGCGACCAAACCGAGAAATACGGAGGCGGCGACCGCGTCAATCCAGTTGTTCAAGTGCTGCCGGCGATTGTCCCGCACCGCTTTGGCGGCTTTGGTGAGGGCAGCCGCTTCGCCGGCTTGGCGCGCGGCGGACTCCGCTTCAATCAGCGCAGGGAGTTTCGCCTTCAAGTCATGGGCCGCCGCGACAAACCCGATGCGCTTGTCCGAATGGAAAACCTTTTGCACGCCCGCCGTCAGGGTCACCGTGAGAAGCCAGGCCAGAGGCAAAAGGGTTACCCAAGCCAAGGCCGGGTTCGCGGGCAATCCCTCTCGCCTTCGCTTGAGCTGGGTTTTCAAGATCACCGTCGTCGCAAAACAGAGTGCGATGGAGGCCAGCAATTGGTTCGCGATGCCAAAGAGCGGCCAGAGGGCCTTGACCCCTCCGTCCGGATCGCGCACGCCTTGAATCAGAAAAAAGCCCCAGCCGCCCACCATGAGCGTGCTGGCGGCAAGGTTGGCCGCCGTGCTCTGCGTGTTCCCCAGCGGCTTCCAAAAATGACCCAGCACGTCCTGGATCAAATAACGGCCCACGCGGGTCCCCGCATCCAGCGTCGTCAAAATGAACAACGCCTCGAACATGATCGCGAAATGATACCAAAGATCCAGCCAGCGGCCCTGGGTCACCTCACTGAACAATTTCGCCATCCCGACCGCGAGGGTGGCCGCGCCACCCGTCTTGCCCACCAGGGTCGTCTCCCCCACCTCCCGAGCCAATTGCTCCATTTGTGCCGCCGACACCGGAAACCCCTCCGCGCTAATCCTGGCCACAGTGGCACTCGTCTTCACGGCCAGCGTTTCGCCAGGCACATTCACGTTCATGCTCAGATAAACGCCCGGTTCCAACGTGCAGGCCGCAATCATCGCCATGATGGCCACCAGCGACTCCAAACACATCGCGCCATAACCCACCGGACGGGCGTAACCCTCCCTCGTAATAATCTTCGGAGTAATGCCGCTGGAGATCAGGGTGTGGAACCCCGAAATCGCCCCGCAGGCAATGGTGATGAAGCAAAATGGAAACAGCTTTCCACTCACCACCAAACCCGAGCCGTCCACATACTTGGTGAGGGGCGGCATCTTCAAATCCGGAAGCACCAGGAACACCCCCAAGGCCAGGGCGACGATCGTGCCCAATTTCATGAAAGTGCTGAGATAATCGCGCGGCGCGAGAAGCAACCAAATCGGCAGGACACTGGCCGCAAATCCATAGAGAATAATGGACCACGCCAAGGGCTCCTTGGAGAGGGTGAAAAGTTTGCTCAAGCCCGGACTCTGGTAGACAAACTGCCCGCCCCATACCGCAAGGAGCAGCAGAATCACGCCCAGCACGGTCACCTCCATCACCTTGCCGATCCGCCAATAACGCAAATACCCCCCCATGAGCATCGCAATCGGAATGGTCGCGCCCACCGTAAATACACCCCAGGAACTCTCGGCCAGAGCATTCACCACGACCAACGCCAGCACCGCCAGCAAGATCGTCATGATGGCCAGAATCGCGACAATGCCGATCGCACCCGCCGCCGGCGAAAGCTCCTCCTTCACCATCTGACCCAAGGAACGCCCATCCCGCCGCATGGAACAAAACAGGATGACGAAGTCCTGCACCGCCCCTCCCAGCGCCACGCCAATCAAAATCCACAACGTGCCAGGCAGATACCCGAACTGGGCGGCAAGCACGGGACCCACAAGCGGACCCGGACCCGAGATGGCGGCAAAGTGATGCCCAAAAACGATCCACTTGTTCGTGCGGACAAAATCGTGGCCGTCCTCATGAACCTCGCAGGGAGTGGCCCGGCGATCGTCAAGCGCCAGCACCCGGGCCGCAATCCACTTCGAGTAAAAGCGGTAACCGATGGCGTAGGTGCATAACGCGGCGATGAGAACGTAAGAAGAATTCACCGGCTCCCCTCGTTGCAGGGCAAGGGTCGCGTACGCGAAAGCACCCAGCCCCGCCACGGCGAACCAAAGCAAAACACGAAAAAACGTCGGAATCATGTGGCGCGAGTCCGCACACTCTATCGGGGGAAGCCACCGTTGAAAAGGTCGATCACGTGCGCGGTCCTTGCCTCACCAGCCTGACCCTCGCATCGCATTCCCGAGGTCCTGCCTGCTCCCCGATCAACCCATGAAGCGACGTCAACGCCGTACTCCGCCGTCTTCAGTGCGATGCGCCCCACGCATGGCCTCAACCCGACCCGGCTATCGAACCACCGTTTGACCGCTGACTTCTCGCTCGTAAATGCGGGCCAGGTAACGCAGGTGCGGAACGGTGGAATCGCGTTCCATGCCCATTCGAATCAATCGTCCGGCCAAAGCGTAATCGCGACGCCCCAGCGCAGTCCGGGCTGCCACGTTCACAAACGGCATCGGGCTCCAGGTGGCTCCGGCGGCGGAGGGCTTGGGAGCCCTCTCGATGAGACCCGCCATCTCCTCCAGAACAGACCGCCATGATTCCGGCCGGGTCCGCAACCGATGCTCGGCCTCCAAAAGCGATTGGTGAATGGGGTCCGCGTTCGGAGGAAGCACCAGTTGATGACGGTTCTCATGAAGGGGGCGGAAAACACAGGGCAACTGCTGGTCGCCAACCATGATTTCCGCCTCGGCGCGGGCGCCATTGGTTGGAAATCGCTGCCTCATGTAACGCGAAAGATCCCCATTGAGCGAAAGAAACTCAGTAAAGACAGAGCGCTGGACTTCGGGTGCCAGGCCGTTGAGCGTCGAGCGCTTCGCCTCTGAGGCCAACTCCGTTTGCCAGGTGCGTTCGTCAAAAAGGAGCAGCAGATAGGAATGCGCGCCAACAAAAAAGGCCTGGGGCGCTTGATACTCCAAAACCGGAAAGTGATCCGATTGAATCGGACCCTCTCCCGGCACCGCGAAAGCGGTGCGCTGCGAGGCAAGCTGCCGGGCCCAAACAGCCTCGGGCGAAGTCAACCCGATGCGCTCGAAATCCTTTCGAGGCTCCGCCCTGGCGAATACCCTTTGATAAACCTCCGGATCACTCTTCCAAGGTCGCTGGCTGCCAAGCATCACCAAATCCCCCTGCTGGGTATCCCAAACTTCCATGTGGGGAAAAACTCTCGAAAAAGTCCGCAGCACCAGGGAGACGATGCCATCGTTCATTTCATAAGCGTGAAACCACTGGGTCATGATCCCCCCTTCCTTCAACTGCGACGCGGCCAGTTGATAAAACTCCAAACTGAACACGCTGCCCACCCCCGCCATCCAGGGATTCGAAGGTTCGCTGATGATCACGTCGTACTGCTTGCCGCCTAACTTCAAAACCGTGCGCGCGTCGTCATTGATGAGACGCGTGATCGAGTTCGTCCAAACCCCGCGATTGAGCGGATAAAAAAAGTGGGCGGCGCGAATGACCGGCTCGCAATTCTCAGCGATGGTCAAACTTTGGATGGGATGCCCCAACAAAGCGCCCGCCGTAATGCCGCTGCCAAAGCCCAGCACAAAGATATCCTTGGCCTCCGGACGCGCCAGCATGGGCAAATGCCCCAGCAAGTATTGAGTCGAAAGATCGCCTTTCGTGGTGGCATCCGCCTTGCCGTTGATCCGAAGTGTGGTCTGCGCCTGCGATTTAATCCCATCTCCTTGCTCCACGGAAACGGTCGCATCGGCGGCATCCTCGTAAAAAGCGATGCGCAAACTCTTGCGATGTTCGCGAATCGATTTCGGATCCACGTCGGTGCTTCGAATCCGAAACATGCCCGAGCTCAGGACATCGCGCCAGCCCGCGCCGGTCGTGGCACCCAACACGCCCAATACCACCGCCAATCCCGCCAGAACTCCCGCCGCCCTCCATTGCCGGCGCGGCGCCGCGGTCAAAATCCCCGCCCCGCAGACACAAATGGCCAGGATAAAAAACGAACCTCTCAAACCCGCTATCGGCATGAGAACGAAACCGGTCACCAGGGTGCCGACCACCGCACCCACGGTATTCCAGGTCAGCAAGCGCCCCACCCCACCCCCCAAGGCTCCCGCACAATCCGCCGCGTTCCGAATCCAGAGGGGCACGACCGCCCCAAGCAGCGCCGCCGGGATGCCCAACACCACCAGCGACATGCCCGCCGTCAATATCTGGTAGTACCGGTATCCCATCACACTCTGGGCAAGCCCATTCTTGGCGTAGGTGTAGAGATCAACCCATTGGGTAATGCCAAGCACTAAGACGCCAATCACCGAAGCCGCGCAAACGAGAAGCACCAGGGTCGCACGATCCGCCGCGATGGACTTCCACCTCGGGGATGCCACCACCGAACTCCCAAGTCCAATGCCCAGAATGAAGGCCATCAAAACGATCGCGAAGGATTGCAGTGAGGCCCCGAAAATAAGGACCAAGGAGCGCGCGGATAGCACCTCAAGCCCCATGGACACTCCGCCCGTGATGGCCACCAGCACGCACCCCGAGGCCAGCGGAGAGACGCGGCTGGCCACCGGTGGCGCGGACTCGCCTTCTGAACCGGTTCCCACAGCCGGGAGCGCAATCCGTCTCGAAAGCCCAATCGCCGCCAGGCCAATAAACACGTTGGCCAGTGCCGTCAGTTGTAACGAGGAGACCATCCCGAGGTTCTTGATGAGATAAAAACCGGCCAGAAACGAACCGGTCACCGCCCCCAGACTGTTGACTGAATAAAACCGGGCGGACCACCGGCCCGCGTGTTCAAAAGACTGACGCTGCAGCCACGAAGCCAACAGGGGCAGGGTCCCCCCCATCAGCAAGGTCGGACCGATCAGAAGTCCAACGCTGAGAACCGCCTTGATCACCAGCAAGGTCGCCGGTTGATCAAGCCGTCCGCCGCCGAGATATCGAAACAACGCGTCCGCCCACCCGTGGAACTCGTGAAAGAAAAAGGCGTAGATCCCGATGGCAATCTCGATGCGCCCGTAGAGAGCCAGCGGCTGGTGGGTTCGATCAGCCCATTTTCCAAACGCGCGATTGCCCAGGGCCAGCCCACCCATGAACACGGCCAGGACGACCGTTTGCGCTTGCACCGTGCTTCCCAAAAGCTGGCTCAGATACTTCGACCACACCACCTCGTAGATCAAGGCCGTCGCGCCGGAGCAGAAGAACAAAAGTAAAACCATAGCCCGATCCAGTCCAATTACCCCTAGTTTATCGGAGCGTCGATGACCAAGTTTAAGCCTTCGAGCTCAAGGATGTTTTAGCCCGGAATTCTCATCCTCGTTTCGCGACTGGGAATTTCCGGTTTCGTGAAACCGCGCCCTGGTCGCCCGAAAACGTATCCTGAAGGCATGGTCCGAGGAGGAACTTCTTCCAACAGGGTGTGGAAAGCGAAAGGCATCCGTTTGTGGAACGAGGGGCGCGGTTCGATCTCACCCGCATGGTTGAAACTCGATGGGGAACGTTTCCCTACCCAGTCGAGTGTGAAAGATGCGGGTTTGGGCCTTCGGAGTCGATCAAACCACGGGCCATCGCCAGGCTTCATGGTCATCAGCCACTGAAACCTTCTTGAAGTCACAAGGCCTCAACTGCACACCCTCCGCGTGGCGAATTTGAAGGGCGAAGCCGCCAAGGCCGCCTGCATCACCCACTTCAACCTCCCGACTAACTTGATGGAGAAGTTACCCACCGTTCCGCACCCTGGCCCGGCGGAGTTCTTTTGCTAGAAATGGCAATTGATCAGCATCAATCTGTGGCAAGATATTTTAATCACAAGTCTTTGATAATAAAGGTATTGAGAATGTCAACGCTGCTGAATTGCCGATTCTGGTTTGAATTGCCGCGCATTTTCGCATATAAATGTTTTTATGAGAACCACGCTTGATCTACCCGATCCGCTCTTTCGCGAACTCAAAGCTCGATCCGCACTGCGCGGTGTGCTGCTGAAGGACTTCGTCGCCGAAATCCTGGAACTCGGCCTTGCCCAAAACGCCGCAGCTAAACCCGCAGCCCGGCCACGCAGTCCTTTGCCCGTGATCCGCAAGGCCACCGGCGTCTCGCACCCTGCCCTTTCCAACCGCGAAATCGACGCCTTGCTCGTCGCCGAGGATGCTCATGGCGGCAATTGACGTTCCCGACCTCAACCTCTGGCTCGCCCTCTTCGACCCGGACCACGCGCACCACGCCCGCGCCCGCCGCTATTGGGAAAACGAAGCCGCACCCGACATCGGCTTTTGCCGCGTGACCATGCTGGGCCTTCTCCGCCTGCTCACGAACCCCCGCGTGATGCACGGTGCGCCCTTCACCTCCGCAGAAGCATGGGATGCCTATCGCTCCTTCGCGGTGCTTCCCGATGTGTGTTTCATCGAGGATTCCCTCGCCGCCGAAACGCGCTTCGAACTTTGGAGCCGCGTCCCTGATTTTCCCGTCCACCGTTGGACCGACGCATGGATCGCCGCCCTCGCTTCGTCCGCTCGATCGCGCGTGGTCTCCTTCGACTCGGATTTCACCACCTTCCCCGATCTTGATTTTCTCCACCTGCGCCCATGACCGACCCCAGCCAAAAGCAACCGGGCAACACCCTCTCAACGATGACAGCTCGAAGTTTTCAGCCCGTGCCCGGATGAGTTGGAATAAGCAGTTCCATCGCAATGGCGGTTTCCCTTGCCAAGAGCCATACCCTCAAATGCCCCATCCTCATGCTGAAAGAGGATGTCCGCGAGGTGTCTTTTCCAAGAAGCCCAACGGCGATTGCCTTCAGCAGGGTGCTCTTGCCCGAACCGTTGTCACCGGTGAACACCGTCCAGCCGGCGTACTTGCCGTCCGGTCGGGCCAGTTCAAAATCGAGCGTCTCGAAACCGCGAATGTTTCGGAGCGAGACTTTGTGGATAAACATGGGACATTTCTATCAGAGTTCAGTTGAGATTCCAACGAATCGTGAAAAGCTGCCGTTGCCCACTCTTCTGCGCGAGCTGCCCCTCGATCTTGGCCATCAGGGATTCTCGTTGCTGGTCCAAACGCCTCCCCCTCCCATCCTCTTAGAAGATGTCGCCCGCGACCTCTCCATCGGTCTCAGCGGGTTGCAATCACCCCGCCTCGGATTCCAAAACAAGGAACCGTGTAAGCCGTCGAAAGATCCGCCCGCGTGATGCCTAAATCTTCTCGAAAACGTGGACCACAGGGAGCAACTCCCCGCAGTAGAGACAATGACTTCGTCCACTCTGGCTATTGCGGCGGCATTTCGGGCATGGGACCGGTCGCCGGGTGATCTTGCCATCCTGCTTCCCATCCCGCAGATCGATTTCCTCCATGGTCCGAATGAGCAGATCATCCGAGAGATCGGAGTTTCTCCTCAACAACTCCCAAAGGGCCTGGCAGGCGATCGTCAGCGCGTCGGCCTTTCGCTTCAAATCGCTGATTTCGTTTCGAAGCCGTGCCGCTTCATCCCTCGCCTACCCCGCGTCAGCCGAAGCTTGTTGAATCGCACCATGCTGATAGAGGTCGATGATGTCCATAAATGTCCTGACGGCGCGGGTGGATGGGCCAGTGTTACGCTCCGAGCTCGATGGGCTTGCCACCGCTGACCAGGAAGAGAACCGCCATGCGCACGGCCAGTCCGTTGGTGACCTGCTCCAGAATCACGGATTTCGGTCCGTCCGCCACCCGGCTCTCGATCTCCACCCCCCGATTGATGGGGCCGGGATGCATGATGAGCACGTCGGGTTTGGCGCCCGCCAGGCGCGAAGCGCTGATTCCGAACAACGTGGTGTATTCCCCGAGGCTCGGAAACATCACGACCCGCTGACGTTCATGTTGAATCCGGAGCAAATTGATAATGTCGGCATTCTCCACCGCCTCCTCAATGCGATGGGTCACGCGGCAACCCCATTTCTCAAAAACTTTGGGCACTAGCGTGGACGGGCCGCACAGAGTCACCGACGCGCCCAGCTTGAGCAAAGCCCAGATATTCGACCGCGCCACGCGGCTGTAAAGAATATCACCCAGAATCGTCACCTGCAGGCCTTCGATTCTCTGCTTCCGCTCCAGGATGGTAAAAATGTCGAGCAAAGCCTGGGTCGGATGCTCGTGAGCCCCGTCGCCCGCGTTGATCACACTCGCCTCCAGGAATCGCGACAGGAAATGGGCGGCGCCGCTCGCGCTGTGCCGGATGACGATGATGTCGGCGTTCAACGCCTCCAGATTGCGGGCCGTGTCCTTGAGCGTCTCTCCTTTGCGCAGCGACGAGGATTCGGCGGTGAAATTGACGATGTCCGCGCTCAACCGCTGCGCCGCCAGCTCAAAGCTAATCCGCGTGCGGGTCGAAGGCTCCACAAACAGATTGACGACGGTCTTGCCTCGCAGGGTCGGCGCCTTCTTGATCGACCGCTCTCCCAGGGCCTTGAAGCTCCGCGCCGTTTCCAAAACCGCCAGGATTTCCTCCTTCGAGAGCGATTCGATATCCAAGAGATGGCGGCGATTCCAGGTCATGAGCCGGTCAGGTAAACCGCGTCGTCCGCCTCGTTGGCCGCCATTCGAACATCCACGCGCTGCCCCGGTTCGGTCTCCACGTATTTCCCCACGAAATCAGCCTTGATGGGAAGCTCTCGGTTCCCGCGGTCGATCAACACGACAAACTGAACGCGGCGCGGACGTCCATAGTCATGCAACGCGTCGAGAGCCGCGCGTGCGGTTCTGCCGCTAAACAACACATCGTCCACCAACACCACGGTCTTTCCGTTGACGTCAAAGGGGATGACCGTGGGCAGGATTTCCGGAGTGGCTTTCTTGTCGAGATCGTCCCGATGCATCCCCACATCGAGGGTGCCCTGCGGCACCGGGTGGTTCCAGATCGCACCCAAATCACGAGCCAGCCGCTGGGCAATCATCACGCCCCCTCTCTGCACCCCCAAAATGCCGAGGGCATCGCTCTCCTCATTTTGCTCGGCAATCTCGTGAGCGATTCGCGAAAGAGCTCGGCGAATCGCTTGTGCCGGCAGGATCCGGGTCGATGGGACAGGCGGCGGCGTCATCCGTAGACCGCATTATGAACCCTCGGAGCGAGGTCGATCAACCATGGAGTGATAGGCCGCGCCCAGCGCCCCCGCATACTCGCCCAGTTGAGCGGGAACAATCCGTGCCCGGACCCCACCAGGACGCCATTCAAACACCTCCAAGTATTGTTCCAACGGCTTGAACAAGCTTTCACCCGCCTTCGCGATGCCCCCCCCAATGATCACGGTGTCGGGATCCAGCACGTTGATCAGCGAGGCGACGGCAGCCGCCAGACGCCGGACCGCGGTGAGCCAGAACACCCGGGCCGGACCGTCACCAGACTCGAACGCGGCAATGAGCTCGTGCGTCGTGGTGAATCGTCCTCCCGTCCGGTCAACAATGGACGCATTGCCCATGGCCCACTCCAGGCTGCCTGGAGCGCCACAGACATCGGGTGGCCCGTCCGGATCCAGGCTCAAGTGTCCGAGATGGCCGGCGCGTCCCATGGCCCCTCTGAGTAATCTTCCATCCACCATGGCGGCACCGCCCACCCCCGTTCCCAGAGTGAGCATAAAGACATGACGACTCCCACGGGCGGCTCCCAGCCAGACTTCCCCCAACAAAGCCGCCTGAGCGTCGTTCAGCACCGGAATGTCCCCCTGCCTGCCCAGCGCGATGGACCAATCCAATCCTTCAAGCCCTTCGAGCCTCCCGGGCATGTAGGCGATCGATTTTCCATCCGCCGACGTCAATCCTGGCGCGGACAGTCCGCACGAGCCGGCAAGTCCCATGCCTTTGGCTTCGAGGGAATGGACAAGCTCTCGCACCGCCTCGACGAAGGCTCGCGGCTCAGCAGAGTCGAACGGTTGCGATTGCCGAACCAGCATGGATCCCTCGCGGGTGACCATCACACCCTTGGCACTCGATCCTCCAAGATCAATGCCCATGGCAATCCCGGGCGTCATGCTTCATGGCTGTCGGCGAGTTGACCCTCGCTGACTTCCCACCCCCCATCGATGCCGATGACCTGCCCCGTCACAAATTTCGACGCGTCGGAAAGCAGCCACACCACGGCAGCATCCAAGTCCTCCGGAACTCCGATCCTTCCCTGGGACAGGGGCTGTTTGGTGCGAATGAATTCCAGAATCTCAGGACGCTCCTGGGCGCGTTGAGACATGGGGGTGGCAACCAGACCGGGCGCGAGCAGATTAAAACGTATGTCCCGAGGGGCGTAATACGCGGCGGACGATTTCGTGAGTCCCATGGCTGCCGCTTTGGCGGCCGCATAAGCGTGCGTGGCGAAATAGGCCGGGGAGGGCGAGTAACCGAGCACCGAACCGCAGTTCACGATCGAACCTCCACCCCCCTGTTTTAACAACTGCCGCACTGCGGCGCGGTTCGAGAAAAACATCGAATCCAGGTTCAAACGCAGGGTCTTGTTCCAGCCTTCGTCCGAAATCTCGTCAAGCGGTCCATCCCCAAACCTCCGACCGCTCCCACCTGCCACGTGATAGAAGCCATCCAAACGTCCAAAAAGGCGCACCGCGAGCTCGATTGCGGATGGGGCAGTGGCTGGCTCGGCGGCATCTCCCGCCAGTCCCGCCGCTTGGGAACCCAGAGCTTTAATCGCACTCTCCACTTTCTGCTCGGATCTTCCGACCACAACCACCTTCGCTCCCTCCAACGCGCAGGCACGCGCGGCAGAAAGTCCCAAACCACTTGTCCCGCCCATGATGACAATGGTTTTGCGGTCAAGCGCGGGCATGAGACTCAATCCTGCCTATCATCCAACGAAACACGCATCTCATCGACCCAGTTCAAGAGAAACTCGATTCTATTCCATTCAATCGAGCCGCTTGATGAAGAGGTTGGCGAATTGGATGGGACTGCCATGGTGCTGCAATCCGATGCGGCCGCGGTGAGGAATTCCGTCCAGTTCAGCCTGGTCAATCACCCGTTCTCCGTTCAATTCCACACTCACTCGGTTGCCCCGCAGCGTCACCACGAATCGATTCCATTGGCCAGGGGGCTTGTCCGCCCGCCGCTTCGGAGTCGCGGCGGCGCGCGCTTCCGCGGAACGCTTCACATCTTCACGATATTTGAAGAGCTCGCCCGAGCCCACCGGCCAGCACCAAATGTTGACCTCACTGTTCAAATCTCCCCTGAGATAAATTCCGCTGTCCCCGGCGTCAAGCACCTCCCGCAATTCCTCGCTGCCATCCGGATTCAAGCCTCTGGTTCCGTCCGATCGAATCACCGGTAACGGCTTCGCCACGGGCTTGGCGGTCCAACGCCAGTCCGCCACCAGCACAAAGTCGCCGAACTCCTCCTCCGTCCAAAGGTGGGGATCGCCCTCACCCTTCTTCCCATCATGATCCAGGACCCAGTCCTGCGCCCGCCAGTGTCGCGCCGTGTCCGCCCGCGTCAGCCAGCCGGTCAGATCCAGGCCATTATACAACGAAACGAAGTGTTCGTCCGGACGCGCAATGTGGTCCGGAGCCAGCGCCTTCTCCACCGGCCATTCTTGAATGCGAAGGTTTCGAAATTCGATCGGGGAGCCCTCGGATTCCAGACAAATGTACCCTTTGCGCGGCGAGGCTTCCCGTCCCCGGGTCACCACCTTGCCGTTGACCGCCAAAGCAATGGCGCCATTCGTGCATTCGATCCGGTAGTGATTCCACTCAGGGGAAGGCTTCATGCGTTTCTCGGTCGGAAAGGCGCGATCACCGCCCCGCCCGTTCTCGGGGATCATGCGAGCGCCGTGAATTGGGAAAATATCCCCATCCGAGGTGTGGCCCGGCCCCTCGCGCCCATCAAGCACCTGCACCTCGACGGCCCGAATAAAAGGCTGCCCCGGCGCGGTCAACGCATCAGCCCAGACGAACACCCCCGCATTCCCTTGCGGACGCAGATGCCGCCATTCCAATTCCAGCGCGAAATTCTGATACATGCGCCGAGTGCGAAGCTCTCCCGTCGGGAACCCGGTGCAGAAAATGACACCGTTGGTCGCGCGGAACGTGTCCGGAGCACAATTCACATTCACCCAACCCTCCAAGTCTCGACCGTTGAAGAGCGGCGTCCACGCCATGTCCCGGGCATGCGTGCCATCGGCTTTCGCAAGCATCATCAACAACACGAGCCAGACGGGGATTGGAGAACTCGGGAAGGAGCTTCGATGGATCGAGGGAGTCACCGGGCGCATGTTGAGGAAACATCTCCGTTCCGCCAAGCCCGTTTCTTGGCAAGCGTCCAGCAGCGGTGCATCCAGAAGGGGTCGGTGATACGTGCGGCAGCGCCGGGGCACGGCGTTCACGCCGCTTCAGGGCGTGTCTTCAAAGGGGCATGCCAGCTTCAACGGGCAAGGGTGCTGCCAGGGCGAAGGCATTCACCCAGGGCGGGCCATGGACCGGGAGGAGATCGCCGCAGCAGATTGGCGCGAGCGGAAGCGCCGCGAACGGCGCGCCCCTACACCTTGCGGATGCTCCGGTCAGCAGCGTGGAGGTTTCCTTGAACCTTAAAACGGCAGTTGAACGTCGTGAAGATTTGCAAAGGCCTGGATGAGACGGACATGACGAAGAACGAGGCAGATCCTTTATGGATCTGGTGAGTGATTCGGAATGGCTTTATCGCCGGGACCTTGCGAAGGTTCACGAAGGGCAACTGCCGTTTTAAGGTTGAACAACGGCCGCGCGGCCGAAGGCGATCAGGTCAGACCGAGCCGTGCCATCGCTGGTTCCAGCCGTCGCCCCGGGTGGGACGCGGCTCGATCTCGACTTCCGCAACCTGGAGCACCTCCGCCGATTCCCCGTATTCACCCTGCCATGCCACTTCACCTTGAGGATTCACCAGCAAGGAACACCCAATGCAACGGCGGCCCTGCCACGGCCCGGCCGTGATGGGACCAACCGAACTCACCCCCGCAATCCAAAGCCGGAAATCGCGGGCCACCGGACCATAGTTCTCCCGCCAAAGCGCGCCGTAGGGCTCGCGTTGATTGTCGTGATCGGACGGCACCGCCCAGGCGCAGGGGGACAAGATCAGTTCGGCCCCCATGTAGCCCAGCGCTCGGGAAAGCACCTGTCCGGGAGCGAACGCGTCCGCGCAAATCATGACCCCCAAAGTCCCGAGGGGCGTGCGGACAGTTTCCAATTTTGCGCCCTGTCCATAACAGGCATGGCCGATCTCCAATTCATTCAATTTGCGATGCTTCAACAGGAGGCGCCCTTCGGGATCGATAAGCACCGCCGTGTTATAATGCGAATCCTCGTCGGCTTCCGTTAACCCGGCGCAAACATACACTCGAGCCTTCCGGGCGGCAGCCGCCAGAGCGCGGAAGAACGCTCCTTCGGGAACCGGCTGGACTTGATCGCCGAGGTGGGGATGCGTCCATCCAAAGTCCAATGCCTCGGGCAGGAGCACGATCTGAGCCCGTTCACGAGCGGCGCGGGCAATGGCATCGAGTGCGCGATCCACATTGGAAGCGGCCTCGCCTGGCCTCACGAGCATTTGCGCCAGCGCCAGTTTCACGGAGGGCATGGGAGCGAGAGCAGATGCATTGGAGGAGTCACGGCTTCACCTGCGAAGCGCTGTCAGACGGCAGGCGCGGGAACGTCCGAAGCAGCACCCGCCGGTGCCGTCCGAAAAAGGGCGAGGAATGAGGGTTTCATCGGGTCCACTCACCCAACCACGCGCTGCCCACGCTGGCAAGCGGAGAGCCACTTCCCCTGATCCCCGGATGAGCGCTTGATGAAGCCGAGGGCATCCCAAGCGTTGGCAGAATTCGACCACGTCATCAAAACTACCCCAAGCGATCCCGCCGCCGAGATGATCGAGGACACCCCTGTCGGCTTTGGCCGCCCCATCGGTGAACGTCACGCCCCGCGCTGGATCCGGCGTGTCCCCAAAACTTCGATTGTCAACAGTTCAACTTCAACTGAAAGTTCATAGCTTGAAGACCGTCACCATGCTGGAGTTCAGAAGAGAC
>VHDF01000012.1 GCA_016871495.1 Verrucomicrobiota bacterium
GCGCTTGGGCGAGAATCTTGCCAATCCCGATAACGTGGGTTCGGCCCGGGGCCCGGGCAAGAAGGATCCGAACACCCGTTTCCCGATCGAATTCGAAGTGGAAACCGTGATCAATTTCGATCAGGCGGGGGGCAGCAACGGCGAGTTTACGCCCGACGATCAGATGCCGGGCATCCCGGGAACGTCGGACAGCACGGACGGAATTGCGGCGGAAATCTTCACCTTCATCGATCTTCCGGCCGGAACCCACACCTTCATCGTGAACAGCGATGATGGATTCCTGACCTACGCGGGCAACGTCAAGGACGTGTTCCGCCGTCAAAACGCCGGCGAATTCAACGGGGGCCGTGGCGCTTCCGACACGTTGTATCGCTTGGTGGTTCAAGACGCCGGTGTCTATCCCTTCCGAACCACCTGGCAAGAAGGCGGTGGTGGGGCGAACATCGAGTGGAAGACCGTCAAGGCGGACGGCACGCGCGTACTCGTCAATGATACGGCCAACGGCGGTTTCAAAGCCTATCGCGCTTCGACCTCTGGATTCCCCACCGCCATCACGTCAGTGTTTCCCGCGCCCGGCGCCGGGGTCGTTGATCCTGCCGCGGCTCTTGAAGTTCAAATCACTAAAGGAGCCACTCCGGTGGATCTGGCCAGCGTGAAACTGACGCTGGATGGTAATCCGGTGGCGGCGACCGTGACCAAGAACGGCAGTGTGATTACGGCCAAGTTCCAGCCTTCAACCACCTTCCCGCCCGCATCGGATCACAAGGCCACGGTCAGCTACAACGCTCGCACCGAGGAATGGACCTTCCGCGTGCCTCCTCTCACGAAGGACAAGGTTGGCGGCATTCCCGCTTTCCTGACGGGCATCTCCAAGTGGACGGCGGACAAGGGTGGTTTCACCGGTGCCGCGGGCGACTATGGCATTGACTTGGGGCGCACGGGTTCGTCACTGCTCGTCAACACGGGCGCGTTCTTCAACACGGCTGCGGCCGACGACAAGATGACCGTGTCGTTCTGGCAGAATCGCTACGATGTTTCCAACGGATCGTCGTTCTGGGCCAATTCGCCTTCCAGCAGCGGCAGCACGCGTGGTTTCCAAGCCCATACTCCCTGGGGTGACAACACGATCTACTTCGACACGGCCGGATGCTGCGCCGGTGACAGCCAGCGCATCAGCGCCAACATCAGCACGCTGTCGACGTTCTCGGGTGACAATTCGTGGTGGTCTCAATGGCGGCACTATGCCTTCCTGAAAAATGGCGAAGTGAAGCAGATTTGGATCGATGGCGTGCTCTTCCACGAGGGCAACAACACCGGTGTGCTGCCGACCGACTTCTCCAACCTGATTATTGGGGGTGGACCGGGCACGGGCGACAACTTGACCCGTGGAGTGATGGACGACTTCGCGGTTTACAACGGAGCCTTGAGCGAAGCCGATATCAAGAAACTCGCGGGCAAGGGTGCCGCCAACTCGGTGAGCGGGCTGGTGGCGCACTGGGACTTTAACGATCCCATCGTGGCTCCGTCCAACGTCACCCTCAAAGTGTCGGTGAGCGGCGCCAATGTGGTTGTGACCTCAGATCCCGCCGCGCTTCCGTCTGGCTGGGTGATTCAAACCTCGGACGCGATCGGGGGTCCCTGGACCACGCAAGCGGGCGCGGGCACGCCGTGCACCGTGCCTTCGGGCGCGAGCGCCAAGTTCGTGCGCGCGGCCAAACCCTAATTCGGTGAGTGGGAGGTGTGGTTGGGCGTTCGCCTGACCATGCAAAAGCCAAGGGCCGGGAGAAATCCCGGCCCTTTTTCGTTCCTATTTCGTTGTCATCAGGTTGAACCACCCTACACTCGCGCCGCCATGTTGAACGCGATCATGCTCCTGCTCAGCCCGGTTGGGGCTTGGAATCGCATTGCAAAATCGCGCGCCCATCCTCTGGCGGTCTTTTTGCTGACACTTCTGCCGCTTCTGGCGGGCGCGGTCTGGGTGGAAGGTTACGGCATTGCCCGATGGGGGACTCACCAGGGCGAATTGAGCCGCATCCTTACCGTCGAAACGTCCCGGATTCAAAAATATCAAGCGGCCCAGGCTGTCCTGTTGATCATGACGTTCATCGGCGGCGGCTTCATGATCCGGGTCATCGCCCATAGCTTTCACTTTTTCCCTTCCTTCCAGCAATCCTTCACCCTGGCCGTTTATGGTTGGAGTCCTTTTCTTTTCGTCCGCATTCTTGACGCGCACCCCGCTATCGCGAGTTGGGGTTGTTGGATCCTCGGTGCCGTCTTCTCCGTGCGCGCCCTTTATCACGGAGTGGGCATCGTCCTGCAGCCCGATCAGACCAAGGGATTCGGAATGTTTTTGGTCGCCTCTCTTTTGGGGACGATGCTGACCGGCCTGACTCATTTTCTGGCTCAGGCGGTGCTCTCCGGCCGCATTCTGCCTTGACCGGCTCAACCCGCCGCCGCGGAGCGCCGTTGATCCCGGCCCATTTGCGCCAGGGCGGGCTTCAGGCGCCATTGATGTCGATGAAGCATTTCTTCGGCTTCTGCCCACGAGACTCCGCTGAGCTCCTGGAAAATGCGCATCGCCCGTGCCCGTAGTTTGGCGTTGGTGGCGCGCAGGTCGATCATGAGGTTGCCGCTGATCTTCCCGAGCCGTGCCATGGCCAGTGTGGAGATCGTATTGAGCGCGATCTTGGTGGCCGTGCCCGCCTTAAGTCTTGTCGATCCCGTCAAAACCTCGGGTCCGGTATGGACCGCCAGAAGGAGATGCGGCCGATCCATTTTGGAGAGCCGCACCCTCGGGTTGAACGTCAGCAGGGCCGTCCTGGCGCCCAATCGCTTTGCTTCCCGCAGCGCCGCCAACACAAACGGAGTCCTTCCACTCGCCGCAATCCCGATCACAACATCTTTCCTGGAGACGCCCCTCCCGAGCATGGCGGCGGTGCCTTCCGCCTCATCATCCTCGCTGCCCTCCACCGCCTCTCCAATGGCGCGGCGCCCTCCCGCGATGATCCCCTGCACCTGCCATGGTTCGGTGCCGAAAGTCGGAGGACATTCTGAGGCATCCAGGAAGCCAAGCCGTCCACTGGTGCCCGCGCCCACATAACAGAGTCGTCCTCCCCTCCCGAGCGCCTCCGACACCCAACGAATCAAGCGAGCCAGCGCCTTGGTCTGCTTCAGCAGCGCGCGCGGCACTCGCGATTCCTCGCGAATCATCAGCTCCACCGCCGCCTCAAGATCGAGGCGGTCGAGGTTGATGGAGCGCGGATTTCGTTCCTCGGTGGGTGAAAGGAGGTGTTTCGAAGCGTTGTGGACGCCGTCGGTGGATCGAGTGACCGATTCTGTTGGGGTTGGATCGAGCGGATGGGTTTTGTCAACAAGTTGAGCGGCCAGAGCGATCGCTCCCCAGACGCTTTCGCGACGCAGGGTCTGAAACTCGGCGTTCGGGAAGGCCAAGGAGATCTGCCTCTGAACCCGCCTGCAAAACGCGGGTTGCCGAACGAGAATCGATCCCGCGAAGACAAACTCCACCCGCGACTTCGAGGGTCCGCCGCACAGTTTCCGAGCGCAAGCGATGGCGTCCTCCGCCAAATCATCGCTGGCTCTCTGCAACGCTTTGCGGGCGTCGCCATGGCCCCGGCGGGCGCAGGCAAAGATGACCGGGGCCAGACTTGCCACCGCGGACTTCTCCGCGGATTGAATCCAGGCGGGGAGTTGCTCCGGCGAATTGAGGCCAAGCGCGTGCAGAAAAGCCGCGCCCAAGGCGGGCCAAACGGAACGATGATCCCAATCTTTGAGGACCCGGCGCAGCGCGTCCAGAGCGAGCGCATAACCACTGCCGCGATCCCCAAGAAGGTGTCCCCATCCTCCCGACTTGGCCCTCTCTCCATGGTTCCCCACCCCGAAGCAGCAGGAGCCTGTTCCGGACAGCACCAGAATCCTCACGGTCTCGATCGATGGCTTCGCCCGAACGGTGTGTCGATCGCCGTTTGCCGGGGAGGTTGCGAGTGCCGTTTCCAGATCATTGCCGGCCCAAATCCTGGCCTTGGGCCAAACGCGCTTCATGGCTTTCGACAAGGCGGCGCGGTCATTCGCATCCCTCACACCGGCTAATCCACCCGCGACGGCGGTTGGCTTCGGACAGACCCGCGCCAGGGATCGCAAGAGCCGGGTCAATCCTCGTTCGCCCAACAAGCGAAAGTTTCCGGGGCCGAATTCCAGCCGGCGGAAACGGTTCGGGGTACCGGGTGAACCGGCGATGGCGACGGTGTGGGTGGCGCCTCCTTCGAATCCCAGGAGCAGAGGGGGGGTCTGCGGACCCGACACGGGTGCGCTCGTTTTTTTCCGCGAACCATCGGTTGAACTCATTCGCAAACGAGGGGAGCGTGGCGTCATGGGTCCGAGTATCCGAACCGCTTCGCGGGCTTCAATGCGAATTCATCTTTTCAACCTTTGAACCTCCCGACCAACTTGATGGTGAAGTTACTCACCATTCCGCACCCTGGCCCGGCGGAGTTCTTTTGCTAAAAACGGCAGTTGCCCTTCATGAAACTTCGCAAGTTCCAGGCGAAAAAGCCTTTCCGAATCACTCACCAGATCCATCAAGGATACGCCTCGTTCTTCGTCTTGTTTTTCTCAATGGGCCACGGAATGGGCGATGCCCACGGCGACGGAATCCCGCCTTCAATCCCAAAGGGATTTTGTCATCCAGCCCAAGGTTGCGAGGAACGAGCTACCTTGGGTTGCCGTTTGGATATGAATTCAACCGCAACGCGGTTGTGGCTTTACCCCTGCAGACGGAAATAGGATTTCGTCACAACCCCGTTGGGGTTGGTTTCCATGGGCGAACCGTGACCCAAGGTAGCTCGTTCCTCGCAACCTTGGGCTTCGGGCCGGAATCCCGTTGGGATTCCTAGCGGGACGAGTTTGAGTTGCGTTTCGTCGGTTGGGACGGGATGAAACTCTCGACTATTTTGCTTAAAACCGCAGTTGAATACGTTGAAAAATCTGGAGTTTTCTGACCTGTCGGCCCGCTGCGGCGGGTCTCCGACACCGCCGTGCTTCCGGAAATGAATGGCTGCCATTTTACCGGCTGCGCCGACGCCAGTCTTTCTTGTAGTTGAGTCCGAATCCTTGTCTTTGACCCGCTGGTTGTGCTTGGTGGAGTTGGACTCGATAATCGGGAGAATCCACCGGATCTTGTTTGGACCGGACGAAGTCGCGGGTCCAAAAGTGGCAATCGTTGAAATCCGCGTGTTTCATGGGGAGGGTTCCCGGGTCGTAATCGAAACTCTTGAAATGGCAATAATCCTTGACGGAGGCGAATTCGTCGATGGCGGAGAGCGCGTTGATGTCCTCCCAGCCCAGGGTTCGATCCAAAGCCGTTTTGGGGTTTTCGAGGTGCGTGTCGATTTGGTAGAGCAAGCTTCCGGCCGGAAGGAATCCCCAGCCCATGGCTTCACTCAGATCGGCAAAGAGGTGCAAGGTGAGATTGGAGAACCTCAAATGTTGGTGGCACGTGCCCGAACCCTGGCAACTCGTGAGCAGTGGTTTGATGGCGGCGGCGGCTTCGCGGACGGAACAGGCCGCGGCCATGTAAATGATTTCCCGCAAGGCCCCGGTTTCACGCCATTCCTCCGCGTGGCGGGTGAGCAAATTGTTCAAAACGATTGTTCCCAGGCTATGGCCCACCAGGGTGATTTCGTATCGCAACTCGTCCGGCGAAACTTGACTCACGCGTTTGAGGAGTATCTTGAAGAACTCGCCCAGGGCCGAGAAGTCTTTGATGGATTCACCTCCCGGGGCATTCCGAAGCCACTCGAGCTCCTGCGCGGGTTTGTAGAGATTCAGAGTGCGACGCTTCATGACGCTCCAGGCGGCGATGCTCGGTTCGCCTTGCGCGACCGTGCCCAAAGTTAAATAGACCGGTGATTTGAGAGAGTTGCGAACGACTCGGTCAGCGCTCTCGAGCAACTGGCTGTCCGCCTGTCCTCGTTGAATGCTGAAGCCTTCGCTTTGCGCACGCACGGCATTCGATGCGGACAGCAGAAACAACTGGCTGAGCCACTGGCTCTTGCCGTTTTGGCCCGGGTTCAGAACCTGTCCGGGGTAGGCGAATTGATCCTTGGCGTTGACGATTTGGTGTCCCCAAGATTGGGGAGCTCCAACCGCGGCCTTGGCAAAATCGGTGGCCATCACCACCGGTGCCGTGGCCCGGGTCATGAACTTGCGTCCACGTTCCCTGTCTTTGACCCCGACGCGCAAATCCCATACACGCTCCCAGTAGTTGTCGAGAGGACCCGAAGGCCAGGAGATGAAGATGGGATAATGCCGGTCCGCCCGGTTGGGCGCGTTGGTGATGCTTTCCACGAGGTCCATCCGCTTGAACGTGGATTTCCAGGTGTTCAGTCCGCCGTGGACATGAATGAGGATCGGGACGGAGATCGGGTGCGAGACGCCGAGCGCTTGAGCTCGCGCCCAAGCCTCGGCGCGTCCAAGCATGGATTCGACTTGGTGGTGGAATTCCGTTTGACTCAAAAGGGGAGGCCTCGCCACCGCCTCGAGTTTCACCGCCAAACCGTCTTCGTCGGCGCGAATCGCGTGGTTTTGATAGATTTTGAGTCGCTTGGCATGGAGTTCCCTGGAGGAAGCTGCTTGAGGTTGGATCCATGCCCAAAGGACGGTTCCAATCAGGACGGCTCGGATCAAGGAGGCCCGATTGAACCATGGAGGTCTGGCGGTGGGGGATGTCATAGAGAGCGCGTATGGCTTACCGTGTGGTCGGGTTTCCGGAAAGGTTATCGAGATGAATCCACCTTATTCCGGGCGGCAGTAATCTCGAGTCCGCCCTGGGCGGGCTCGAGGCACTGAGTTGCAGAACTATGAGGATTCAGGCGAGCGGTCTGAATGATTTTCTTGGAGGATCGAACTCTTCGCATAGGGGGGAGGGGATGGCGGGGGTTGGGGTCTTATCCCGACTATTAAGAAAACCCAAATGTCCGCCGATCGACTTCACGGTGCTTGCAGCTCGGCTTTGGTCCGGATACAACGCCACCAGTTGTCGGCGGTTCTTTCGCCCGGAACACCCAAATTTTGCGGAAAACCAGCATTTGAACACTTAGCCACTCCCGGTTGAGAGACTTGGAGAGCCGGTCATTTTTTTGACCTGCTTACCGAGCAACCTTTTCCTCCTTCCATGTCAGATATCTTTCCCAAATGGACGAACAGGCTACCTGGCCAGATTTTGGTCGGGGCGCTGCTCGTGGGGAGTGCGGTCATCGGCGGAGTTTGGTACTACGCCACCCCGAAGTATACCCGCGTGGGTTATCAACCGATTCAGCCCGTTTCATTTTCCCACGCCACCCATGCCGGCCAGTTGGGCATTGATTGCCGGTATTGCCATTCGGCGGTTGAAAAGTCCTGGTACTCAAACATTCCCAGCAGCTCGACCTGCATGAACTGCCATAATCAAGTGCTCAAAGACGATCCGCGTCTGGCCTTGGTGCGGGAAAGCGCCTCCACCGGCAAGCCCATTCCCTGGGTGCAGGTCCATAAAGTTCCCGATTACGTCTATTTCAATCACTCCGTCCATGTGACCCGGGGCATCAGTTGCGTGGAATGCCATGGTTCTATCGATAAAATGGACGAGGTTTCGCACGCCAAGCCCTTGAGCATGGCTTTCTGTCTCGATTGCCATCGTGATCCGGCGGCGAAAATTCGTCCCCCGGACAAAATCACGGATTTAAATTGGAAATGGAGCGAGGATCCGGTGAAGAACGCCGAACTTCAGAAGCAACACGGCGCCCAGTTTGTGCATGACTGGAAAGTCGAATCCCTCCAGAGCTGCTCCGCCTGTCATCGATGAAAACCATTCCCCCGCCTTGTCCCGAGCCGGAGTCCGGCCCTCAATATTGGCGCAGTTTGGAGCAATTATCCGATTCGCCCCAGTTCCGCCAATGGGTTGAACGGGAGTTTCCCCATGGCGCGGGCGAGATGTCCGATCCGCATTCGCGCCGCCATTTCATGCGGATCATGGCCGCTTCCTTTCTCCTTGCTGGAGCGGGCGGCATGGGAAGCGGGTGTCGGCGTCCCGAGGAAAAGATTCTTCCGTTCGGCAAAGCTCCTGAGAATTACATCCACGGAGTTCCCCAATATTTCGCCACTTCAAGGCCGTCGCGTGGAACGGCCTTCCCGCTCGTGGCTCGTTCCAACGATGGTCGCCCCACCAAAGTTGAGGGCAATGCCCAGTTCCCCGGGCAGGCCGGCGGAACGGATGTTTACACTCAAGCTTCGATTCTGGACCTCTATGATCCGGATCGTTCGTTGAAGGTGACGCAGGCCGGGAACACCCGGAAACGCGAGGCGGGAATCGATTTTCTCGCTGAACTGGCACGCAAAGGACAGAGTTCTTTGGGGGCAGGGATCGCTTTCTTGAGCGACCGCAGCAGTTCCCCATCCCGCCATCGGCTGCAATCCGAAATTCTGGCCAAGTGGCCTGCCGCCCGCTGGTTCGAACATGAGGCGGTCGATTTCGAAGTTCATCGGGAGGCGGCCAGGGCCGCATTCGGGCCTGATCCCAGCGGCGCCACGGGAATGCGACCCGTCGTTTCCCCAGTGTATCGCCTGGAGAAGGCCAGCCGCATCGTGACGCTCGATGCGGATATTCTCGGCTCCGAAGAGGAGTCGGCCCGCCTCATCCAGGGCTATGCCCATGGCCGCAGGCTGGAGAAGCCGACGGATCCGTTGAGCCGGCTTTATGCCGTGGAATCGCTGATGACCTTGACGGGTGGCAACGCGGATCACCGTTTGCGCGTGGTTCCCAGCTTGGTGCCCGCCATTGCGGCGCGTCTCGCCCAGGAAGTTCTGCGCGTTACGGGCGCGCTCGGCGAGGCCGTGAGCCCGCTTTCAGGCGTCGCGGGGCCGGCTTCGGCCCACGAAAAGTGGATCGTGGAATGCGCCAAGGATCTGGCGGCGCATAAAGGTTCTTCTTTGGTTGTCGCGGGTTACCGGCAGCCGCTGGCCGTGCATTTGATGGCCCACGCCATCAACGCCGCGCTCGGTGCGGTTGGCACAACCCTCGAATTGCGACCCTTGATGGCTCCCGCGTCGGGATCTCTCCCCGAACTGGCCGCCTTGCTGAATCGAGGCCAAGTCGACACCCTGGTCATCCTCAACGACAATCCGGTTTATTCTGCTCCTGCCGATCTCGATTGGGCCTCCACCCAGCGGAAGGCCAAGACCGTGGTTCGGCTCGGTTTTTACCAGGACGAGACCGGCCTCGCTGCTGACTGGCATTTTCCGGCCACCCATTATCTGGAAAGCTGGAGCGACGGGCGCACCGCCGATGGCACACTCGTGCCGGTGCAGCCGCTGATCGCTCCTCTGTTCGACGGCGTGATGGAGTTGGAGTTTCTGGCCCGCCTCGCCGGTTTGCCGGTGACGAGCGCATACGAAATTGTCCGGACCACCTTCAAGGCCCAAAGCCTTGCGGGCGACCCCGAGCAAGCTTGGAAGAAGTTTCTGCACGACGGTTACCTCGAAGGCAGCGCCCCGAAACCGGTCGCTGCATCCTTCAAGGTTTCCGCGCTGGTTTCCTCTCTGGCTAGTTTGACACCCCCCGCTCCCGCTTCCGCGGAGAAGTTGGAAGTCGTTTTCTTCCGGGACAGCAGAGTCGATGACGGACGCCAGAACAACAACGGCTGGTTGCAGGAGCTTCCGGATCCCGTCACGAAGATGGTTTGGGAAAATGTCGTGCTGCTCAGCCAGAAGACCGCCGACGATCTCAAACTTCAAATCGTCGATCGAGAGGACAACAATTTGCGCGTGCCGTGGGTGAGAGTGATCCTCGCCGGGCGCAACGTGGAAGGCCCCGCGTGGATTCAGCCCGGCATGGCGGATCACACCGTGGGGCTGGCCCTGGGCTACGGACGTGGCAAGGCGGGCCGGGTTGGGCAAAACACGGGCTACAACGCCTATAAAATTCGCCCCGCCGGGTCACTGCATCGCGCCGCGGGAGCTCAGGTTCAGTTCCTGGAGAACCTCCACCCGTTGTCCACCACCCAGAATCACTGGGCGATGGAAGGCCGCCCGATCGTTCGCGAGGCCAATCTGGAGCAGTTCAAGGAACGCCCCGATTTCGCGAAGGGCATGAACATGCACGAGCCTCCCGGCCTTCGCGGCAAGGACGGTCAGCTCGAACCCCTCTATCAGAATCCACTCGATATTCCGGGTCCGGACGGCAAATCGCCGCGGGACCGCGCCACGCATGCCTGGGGGATGTCGATCGATCTCAACACGTGCGTGGGCTGCTCGGCCTGCATGATTGCCTGCCAGGGTGAAAACAACATCCCCATCGTCGGAAAGAATCAAGTGTCCCGCAACCGCGAGATGCACTGGATCCGGCTGGACCGCTATTACGCCGGCGAAGTGGCCGATCCGCAGATGATCTTGCAGCCGATGCTTTGCCAGCATTGCGAGAGCGCCCCGTGCGAGAACGTGTGCCCGGTGAACGCCACCGTGCATGACGAGGAAGGCCTGAACGTCATGGCCTACAACCGGTGCGTGGGCACGCGTTACTGCTCGAACAACTGCCCCTACAAGGTTCGCCGGTTCAATTACGTCGACTACAACCGCCGCCCCTTGCACTTGCTGGCCGGCCCGTTCTATACCACGCCGCTTCTGCACTCGACGGACGGCGAATGGGACTTGATCCGATGGTGGAAGAATCCGGATCGAGGCATTCGCCCGGACGACGAATGGGAGCTGCTCAAGCTCGTCAAGAATCCGGATGTCACCGTGCGCATGCGCGGCGTCATGGAGAAATGCACTTTCTGCGTGCAGAGAATCGAGCAGGCCAAGATCGCGCAGAAGGTCAAGGCCGGCCCGCAAGGCAACATCGAGGTGCCCGACGGGACGATCAAGACCGCGTGCGAACAAGCGTGTCCGTCCGGCGCCATCGTGTTTGGCAACATGAAGGATCCCAACAGCCGGGTTTCGAAGCTCAAGGCGCAGCAGCGCGATTACACCGTGCTGGAATTTCTGGCCACGAAGCCGCGCATCACTTATCTGGCGAAGATTCGCAATCCGAATCCCGCCATGCCCGATTACGCGAAATCGCCGGGCAGTTTCAAGGAATGGGAAGGCATGGGGAACAAGCTGGGCCACCATGGCGCAGCCCACGGCACCCCCGGTGGTTACGCGGCTGATAAGAAAGGAGCGCACTAATGTCCGAGGCGGCGTTACCCTCATCGATCAAGATCGCGCCCCCTCCGGCGGAGCTCGAACGCGAGCCGCTGGTCAGAAACCAACGCGGTATCGGGTGGCTCTCGGACCAGGTCGCCGCCATCATGGAGGGGAAAACCCCGACTTGGTGGTGGATGGCGTTCGTACCGAGCTTCGGCTTCATGAGCCTCCTCGGGGCCATGCTGATTTACCAGATCAGCGTGGGCGTTGGAGTCTGGGGCAACAACCACCCGGTCATGTGGGGTTGGGACATCATCAATTTCGTCTGGTGGATCGGTATCGGACACGCCGGCACCCTGATCTCAGCGATCTTATTCCTCCTCCGGCAAAAATGGCGCACCGCCGTCAATCGCGCCGCCGAAGCCATGACGATTTTCGCCGTCATGTGCGCTGGAATTTATCCCGCGCTGCACGTTGGCCGCGTCTGGTTCGATTGGTGGTTGTTCCCCATCCCGAACTCGAACGGCCCCGTCTGGCCGCAGTTTCGCTCGCCGTTGATGTGGGACGTGTTCGCGGTCTCGACTTACTTCACGGTATCCGCGCTCTTCTGGTACGTCGGGCTCATCCCTGACTTGGCGGTGATGCGGGACCGGGCGAAGACCACGATCCGCAAGTTCCTGTATGGCTTGTTCGCCCTCGGATGGACGGGTTCGAACCGGCACTGGAGCAACTACGAAAAGGCTTATTTGATTCTGGCGGGACTTTCCACGCCGCTGGTGTTGTCCGTGCACTCGATCGTTTCGCTGGACTTCGCGGTCTCCCAGCTTCCGGGCTGGCACACGACGATTTTCCCGCCGTATTTCGTGGCCGGCGCCATTTTCTCCGGATTCGGCATGGTGCTCACCCTGCTGGTGCCGTTGCGGAAGATCTGCAAGCTCGAGGACGTGATCACGATGAGGCACATCGATGTGATGTGCAAAGTGACGCTGGCGACGGGCTCGATCGTGGGTTACGCCTACGGGATGGAGTTCTTCATCGCCTGGTATAGCGGCAGTCCGTACGAGCGCTTCGCCTTCATCAACCGCGCCATCGGGCCCTACGCCTGGGGCTACTGGATCATGATTGGCTGCAACGTGCTTGTGCCGCAGCTCTTCTGGTGGAAGGCGATTCGGCGCAACGTCTGGATCGTGTTCATCCTTTCGATCCTGGTGAACATCGGCATGTGGTTCGAGCGCTTCGTCATCATCGTGATTTCGTTGCATCGGGAATTTCTGCCGTCCAACTGGTCCTACTTCAAACCGACCTGGGTGGATATCTGCACGTTCCTGGGCACATTCGGCCTGTTTTTCACCATGTTCCTTCTGTTCCTGAGATTTCTGCCCATGATCGCGATCTCTGAAGTGAAAGGGGTGACTCCACAGGCGGATCCCCACCATCCGCTGGGAGGCGCCAAGGAAGGAGGGCATCACTGATGACCTCGAGCGCGAGAGCTTACGGCATCCTGGCCGAGTATGACACGCCTGCGGACATCATGCACGCGGCCGAGAAGGTGCGCGACGCGGGTTTCCGGCGCTGGGATGTGTTCACCCCGTTTCCGATTCACGGCATGGATCAGGCGATGGGGATCAAGAATTCCCGGGTCGGCTGGTTTTCTTTCGTGGGGGGCGCGACGGGATACACCCTCGGCATGCTCATGATTTGGTTCACCAATGCCATCGACTATCCGTTGATCGTAGGCGGCAAGCCGATGTTCAGTCCGCACGCCGCCTTCCCGCCGTCCTACGAGTTGACGATTCTGCTCGGGGCGTTCGGCGCCTTGTTTGGCATGCTTTTCCTGAACAAATTGCCCCGGCTGTATCACCCGTTGCTCAAGCATCGCCGTTTCGCCCTGGCGACCCACGACAAATACTTCCTCGTGATTGAAACCGCGGATCCCAAATACTCGGAATCCGACATCCGCCAGCTGCTCGAATGCAGCGGGTGCAAGCGGGTGGAAATGGTGGAGGAATAGATGCGCTACTTCCTCGCTGGATTGATCTTGTTGGCGGCCGCCGTCGTCGGCGTCGCCGGATTCCGCGGCGGCCTGTCCCGCCGCCCGCCCATCGAAGTTTTTCCGGACATGGACCGCCAGCCGAAGTTACGGCCCCAGACGGATGCCTCGTTTTTCGGAGACGGATTGAGTTCGCGTCTTCACGTTTCGGGCACGGTGGCCCGAGGCGCGCCCTATGAAGACCTGCCCGTCAACACCGGAATGGTCACGGGCACGACGAACTTCGTCGCCTCCATCCCGGTGGAAGTGAACGCGGGAATGATGGCGCGTGGACGCGAACGATACGACATCTACTGCGCGCCGTGCCATGGGGTGGCGGGTGATGGAAAGGGAATCACCACCAAATATGGCATGGCGATCATTGCGAATCTTCACGACAAGCGGATCGCGGAAATGTCGGATGGCGAACTGTTCAGCATCATCACCCATGGCAAGAACAACATGGGCTCCTACGCCGCGACGGTGCCGATCCCGGATCGCTGGGCGATCATTGCCTACACACGGGCCTTGCAACGCAGCCGGCTGGCGTTGATCGACGAAGTGCCTCCCGCCGCAAGGGCCGTTCTCAAGAAATAACTTTCCCTGTCTATGGCCTCACATCATCCAACTCCGGCGGGTTCTCCCTTGGATTTGTCCAAGTGGGCCAAAGTTCCGGCCTTGCTCATGGGAGTGGGCGGCGCGGGCGCGCTGTTGGGCGCTTTCACCAACCACGTCCAGTTCGGTTATTCCTGGCTGCTCGCCTACATGTTTTTCCTCAGCCTGTGCATGGGCGGGCTGTTTCTGGTTCTGGTGCATCATCTTTTTGACGCCAGTTGGTCGGTGCCCATCCGGCGGATCAACGAACATCTGGCCTGCCTGGCGCCGGTCATGGCTGCCTTGTGGATTCCCATCGGGCTGCTCGCGCCCAAGCTCTACCGGTGGATGACGAGCGACCACGCGACCGATCACGCGTTGCATGCGAAGTATCCGCTCTTCACGATGCCCGCTTTTTACGGTGTCTCCATCGCGTGCTTCGTGCTTTGGACGTTCGTTGCTTTCAGGCTGCGGGGCCTTTCGCTGGAGCAGGACCGGACGGGTGACGCGCGATGCACTGAGAAGATGCGGGTGACCGCCTGCGCGGGCATTTTCATTTTCGGCTTTTCTTTGACCCTGGCGGTCATTCTTTGGATGAAAGCCCTGGCGCACGAGTGGTTCTCCACGATGTACGGCGTTTACTATTTCGCGGGCAGCACATGGCTCACGCTGGCGACCGTTTATGTGATCACCGTGATTTTGAAGCGCCGGGGTGATTTGAAGGATGTCATGCAGGAGAAGCAGTTTTATTTCCTCGGTTCCCTGTTCTTCGCCTTCACGGTGTTTTACGCCTACGTCACGTTCTCGCAGTATTTCATCATCTGGAACGCGAACATGCCGGAGGAGACGTTCTGGTACAAGCTGCGCGAGAAGGGCACCTGGTTTCAGCTCTCGCTCGTGATCATCTTCGGCAAGTTCTTCCTGCCGTTTCTCGCCCTGCTGCGGATCGACGCGAAGTTGAACTTGGCGGTGATGCTGCCGCTCGCCGCCTGGGCTTGGGTCATGCACTTCTGCGACATGTCGTTCAATATCATGCCGGTGCTCCACCAGGACGGTTTTGTTCTTCACTGGCAGGACGTCGCGTGCTGGGCGTTCTTCGCCGGAGCCCTCGCGCACTTCTGGATCAAATCCTACCGGCAACACCCGCCCTTCCCGCAGCGCGATCCGCGCATGGCTGAAGGGTTGGGCATTTATGTCGAACCTGTCAGCGCCAAGAAACTGGCGGGGCAGGGCGCCAAATAATCTCGAACCCGGCTTGCAACGGCCAGCGATCTCCAACTCAGCCATCGATCCTCGACTGTGAACCCCGAAACTCCCCAATCCCAGGAAACCGGATGTTGTTCGTGCGGACCGGCCGCCGCTCGCATCTTCGGCGGGTTGGCCGCCTTTCTCGTCCTCGCCGCCATGGTTGGTGTGGTCCGGCATTATTCGACTCCGGCGCCCGTGGGCGTCGAGAAGACCGCGTTGCGAGAAAAGAACTTGAAGGAAATCCAAGCCGCGGGTGTCGAGGCCCTGGGCCATTACGCCGTGTTGGATCCGGCCAAGGGCTTGGTCCGCATCCCTGTCACGGACGCGATGAAGGCGGTCGAAGCCGGCTACAAGAACCCCACCGCTTTTCGGTCCGATATGATGGCTCGCCTTGTCAAAGCTTATCCGCCGCCCCCGCCCAAGGAACCCGAGAAGCCGAGCCAGTTCGAATAGTCTCTCGAGCCGCATGAGCGAAACCCGTCCAACGCCGGAATCCACCGCGTCGGTCTCCGAGGCGATGAAGTCGTCCGATGCAAGCTGCCGCGACGCGGGGTTGTTGCTTTTCTGGATGGCCGCGACTTGGGCGGTGGCTGGTGCTCTGCTGGGCCTGTTGAGTTCGTTAAAGTTTCACGGACCCGGGATGGGATCCGGAGCGGTGCTGACTTACGGACGCGTCTATCCCGCGTCGAACTTTCTTCTTTTTTACGGAGCGCTCGCGCAAGCGGCGATCGGTGTGATGTTGTGGCTGATCGCTCGACTGTCGGGGCGCCCGCTCGCCTCGGCCTGGATGGTTTTGCCGGGCGGGTTGTCCTGGAACTTGGGGGTGCTTTCCGGCGCGGGCGCCATATTGACCGGAAACGCCACGGGCATTTCCGGATTTGAGATTCCAAGAGGGCCGGCCGTGATGATGCTGGCGGGATACTGCGCCATGGCGTTGCCCGGTTTGTTGACCCTGATGACACGGCGGGACAAGCCTTGGTATGTCAGCGAGTGTTTTCTTCTCGCCGCGTTGTTCTGGTTTCCGTGGGCGTTTTCGACCGCGATTTTGTTCATCCACGTGTTTCCGGCCCGGGGCATGATGCTGGTGCTGGTTGGGGAATGGCAGTATTCGAACCTCTCGAGAGTCTGGCTGGCCTTGATCGCCTACGCCGTGCTGTTTTACATGGTTCCTAAGCTCGCACGCCGCCCTCTGGAGAGCGGACCGACGGCGGCTTTTACCTTTTGGCTGACGGTCTTTTTCTCGAGCTGGATCGCAGTCCCCCCGGGTTCGCCGGTGCCCGCTTGGCTGCAAGGCGTGAGTGGTTTGGCGGCGATGGTTTCGGTCGCGCCGATGCTGGCGGCGGTCACCAACTTGCGAGCGACGTGCGGGGACCAAGCCGAGGCGATTCGTTCTCAGCCGGGTGGAATCTGTTTTCTGGTCTCCATCCCGTGTCTGCTGGTGGCGAGTTTGCTCCAAGCGGGGGCCTCTTTTCGCGGGGTGGCGGATGTTCTGGGCTACACCTTTTTTGAGATGGGTTTGCACACGGTCTTCACGGGCGGATTTGTCGGACTCACGGTCCTGGGAGCGGTTCTGTTTGCCTTGCCCCGGTTGACCGGTGTGCCGTGGGGCGCGGAATCAATGATTAGCATGGTGGGCAAGCTCGCCACCGGAGCGGTCGTCGTGGTGGGCGTTTCCCTGCTGGGCGCCGGGATTTTACAAGGCTTTGCGGCTGCGGATGTGAGTGTGCCGTTCGAAACCGCGTTGAAACGGGGCATGGGGCCCTTCCGATTGAGCACGCTGGGCTGGCTTGCCGGGGTGGGAGCGGCCGTGGTGGTTTGGATGCAAATCACCGCCCTGGGATGGAAAGTCTGTTCCGTGTGCTGCATCCCGCCCCTCTTCCGTGAAATGTTGCCGGCGGGGAAAGCCAAGAAAGCGGAGGTGGCAGCGTGAATCGGGGTCCTTTGATTTTTGCGGGAATCCTGCTGGCGATGGGGACGGCTTGGTGCGGATTGATCTTTGCGCCGCATTTGCAGCTTGGCGCGCTGCAGCCCGCTCCTTCGGTCGGCATCTCGTCCGCGTTATACCCCACGAGGTTGGAGGGGCGCTCGCAGCAGGGGGCCGAGGTTTATCGCTCTCTGGGTTGCGCTCACTGCCACAGCCAGAATGTGCGGGGAAACGTGGCGGATCTGAGCCGATGGGGACCGCGCCGGACCGTGTCGCGCGATTATCTTTATGATGAGCCGCCGCTGCCGGGGACATTGCGGATCGGTCCGGATTTGTCCAATGCGGGTGCCCGGCAGCCGGACGCGGCCTGGCATTTGGCGCATCTTTATCAACCGCGCTCCAAGGTTGTGAAATCGCTCATGCCCCCGTATCCGTTTTTGTTTGAGGTGCGGAAGATTGGAGAAGCGCCTTCACCGAAGGCATTGCGATTGGAAAGTCCTTACGCGCCTCCGGAGGGCTTTGAAGTGGTTCCCAAGCATGAGGCGGAGGTGTTGGTCGCGTATCTTTTGGATCGGAAGAAGAGTGTGGCGCTTTTCGAGGCGCCGATGCCCTCGTCTTTGAAGAAGGAAGAAGCGGGAGCCACGAATGCTCCGACGGGTGCGGTTGCTCCCTAGCCAGCTCATGAAGTCAAAATCTTCCAAGCCCCCCGCGCCGTTGATCGGACCTGAGCCTGCCGAGCCGCAGGTGGGACGTTCCGCGATCCCGCTCTGGCTTGTGATGGCGGTAGGCGTGCTGTTTTATTTGGGGTCGATGTACCTCGAACAAACGGGGGGTGGATTTCACGCCGAAGTTTTTGAGCCTCACCGTTCGATCAAAGTGGTGCGGGATTTGCAGCCGAAAGATGAGGGTGGCCGTTTGATCGCCCTAGGCAAGGCAAAGTATGAGCAAACTTGCCAGTTGTGCCACCAGGCTACGGGTTTGGGAGTGGTTGGCCAGTTTCCCCCTTTGGCGGGTTCGGAATGGGTCACCACGCCAGGCATTGCAAGACTGACTCGAATCATTTTGCACGGAGTGAGCGGACCGATCGAAGTGAAAGGTGTCAAATGGGAGGCCGCCATGCCGCCTTTCGGTAGCGCGTTCACCGACGAAGAGATTGCGGCGATTATGGCCTACATTCGCACTCAGAAGGACTGGGGTAATAGTGCATCGAGCGTCAAGGTTGAGGACGTGGCCGCCATTCGAAAGGCCACAGGCGACCGAGCTCCCTGGACGGCCGATGAATTATTGAAGATTCCCGAATCGGAATAATCGTTTTCCGCTGGAGGTCTTTCCTCGGCCGTATCGATTCAAACTTGAAACGGCAAATGCCCTTTCAAGCCAAAGAACTCCGCCGGGTCGGGGTGCGGAATGGAGAGCAACTTCAGCATCAAGTTCGTCGGGAGGTTTAAGCCGGCGCGGGAAAATCGGAATTCATGGTTGCGCGATTCCGAAGTGCGCCTGGCAGGTCCAATCTCCAGCCCTCATGACCTGAGATGCAATGCGTTCGAGCTGTGTCTTGAGCCACCACAGGAGTATCAGCCCCGAATGATCAACGACCTGCCTATGGGGGATCGGCTGCGGTGGTCTCAAGAATGTTCCGGTCTCCGGAGATATTCGCTGCTCGAAGTCAGGAGGCATGAAGCCCAGGGATGAGCGGTCCGCCCCTGGCCCATGAAGAATCGGCCCTGGAGACCTGAAACCCACACACCCCGGGTATTGGATTGCGAGGCTGGCATCCCTCCGGGATGCACAGGCTTGGGCGACCCGGTGGACCGGTGGTATCGTCGCTGCGCTCCTCCACCACCGGCTCATCGCTGGCAAGCCTCCGGCTGGCGACGGAGCCGCGTCACGTCACTCTGGTCTCACATCCCTTCTGCATCTGTCCCGCATCTCCCGCTTGGGGGTAGCGTGTCTGAAGCTGGTCATCGCTTTGGCGAAAGACCGATTGGAAAACGGGGTTGAACATTCATGGGGTGCGAGGGAGCCTTTGTGATCATGCACGCAAGTGAATTCTGGGGGAGCGCACACGAACGAAAGATCCTCGTCATCGATGGGATGAGGAACCAGAGGCCGGCCCGTTGATGAACTCCATTTTCGGTTTAGCCCTTGCCGGGATGGCGGTGGTGCTCAGCGTGGCCGCCGAGGTGCGGGTGCCGGCTTTTACCGGTTATGCCGACCCCGATGCCGACGGAGCACGGTTTTCAGAGAACTCTGGTGTGACCGCATGGCGGGATCCGGCCGTAACGGTGAGCTGGTTCGGTGATATGAGAGAGCGCGTCACGATCGACGCCGCAATCGAGTTGCGCTTGCCCGAAAACGTGGTTTCCAAACTGCGCCTGACCGTCGCAGGCCAGTCTCGCGACGCGGAAGTGCGGGGCGCAGGGGCCAGCGTCGTTACGGCGAGATTCGGCACGTTCGAAATCAAGCAGCCGGGATACCAGCGGTTCACGCTCGCGTCGCTCAATTCCGTGGGACAGCCCTTCGGAGATCTCAGCGCGCTCGTGCTTGCAGGGGTCAGCACCCACAACACTCATTTCAACACCAAGCCTCGGCGGAACGCGGCCTCGGTTCATCTCAGTTACCTCACGCCGAAAGGCACCCATGTTGCCGCGTTCTATTGCGAAATGACCGGCGTCGCGGACACCATCCCGACTTACTACATGGCGTGCGGCTGGCACCGCGGATACTTCGGCATGCAGATCAACAGCGCCACGGAGCGCCGCATTATTTTCAGCGTCTGGGACAGCGGCGACGAAGCGGTCAGCCGAGCGAAGGTCAACGAGAGCAACCGTGTCACGCTCGTGGCCAAGGGGGCGGGCGTCTATTCGGGCGACTTCGGCAACGAAGGCACTGGGGGGCACAGCCACTTGAAATTCATGTGGAAAACCGGCGAGCCGCAGAAGTTCGTCGTGACGGCTCAGCCGACGAACAACACCTTCACCATTTTCTCCGGCTATTGGTTTCATCCCGGGAATAGGGAATGGATGCTGATCTCCTCATGGAAGGCTCCGAAGGACGGGGGGTGGCTGCGCGGGCTCTACTCTTTCAGCGAGGATTTTGGCGGCAGCCGCGGGCACTTGCCCCGCAAGGCGCTTTACGGCAACCAATGGATTCGCACGGATGCCGGGCTTTGGCATGAGATCACGACAGCCAGTTTCAGCCATGATGTTACGGGCAAGGCGGATCGGCTCGACCGTTTCATGGGGGTCGAGAAGGGCCAATTCTTTTTGCATCACGGGGGTTTCGTGGAGGGCTATGCGCAATACGGCGAGAAGTTGACCCGCCCCGCCACCGGTTTGGCTCCGGTTTTGCAACTGCCGCCCCTGCCGGATCGAAACGGCTATTGATCAGTTGCGCAGAGCCTTGACGGCGGCTTCGGCCGCAGCCAGGAGCGGTTTGGGAACGATTCCCAACACCACCACCGCAGCCGCACACGCTCCCAGGCCGAATCCGGCCAAGGTGGACACGGGCAGGGCTGGCATGGATGGGTTGTGCGGCGCCCAGTAGGCGGCGCGGATCAGGCCGAAGTAGTAATAAAACGAGGCGACGACGCCGAAGAGTGCCACGCCGACGAGGGCGTAATACGAAGTGAAAGAAACACCCTGTTCCAGCGCGGATTTGATCAGCAGAAACTTGCCCGTGAATCCCACCAAGGGGGGGATGCCGGCCAAGGATACCACGCAAAGAGTCAGGCACGCCGCCATGTAGGGTGAGCGTTTGGAAAGTCCGGCGAGCGAGTTGAAATCCACCGAAGTCTGCTGTCCGCTCAGAAGAGTTATCACGGTGAAGATCCCCAGCACCGCGAAGGCATAAGTTCCGAGATAAAAAAGAATGGCGGTGGATCCCGCCGGGGTCATGGCGGCGACACCCAGCAACAGGAACCCCGCGTTGGCTATGCTGGAATAGCCCAGCAGGCGTTTCAGATCGCGCTGAGGCAGCGCGCAGAGACTGCCATAAAGGATCGTGCAGCCCGCGATGGCCAGCAGGAGTTTTTCCCACTTCAACGCCACATCCGGAACGACCGAAAAGGTCCAACGGACCAACAGCACAAAGCCCGCCGCCTTCGAGCCCACGGATAAAAGCGCCGTCGTGGGAGCCGGGGCGCCTTGATAAACATCCGGAGCCCACATGTGCAGGGGGACGGCGGCAATTTTGAACAGGAATCCGCCCAGGACCAGGATCAAGCCCGCGAGAAACAGTTTGTTTGCAATGAGCGCCGGCGCTTTGAGGGCGATGTCCTGGAAGCGGGTGCTGTTGGAAGTTCCGAAGACGAGCGCAATCCCGAAAACCAGAAATCCCGAGGAGAGAGCACCGATGATGAGATACTTCACGCCGGCCTCGAGACTCGCGGTTTTGCCGCGCTGAAAACTGGTCAGCACATAAAAGCTGACCGTGATCAGCTCCAGGCAGACGAACATCATGCTCAAGTCCGTGGCGGACGCTGCGAACAGCATGCCGGCGAGCGCCATCAATTGCAGGGTGTGATATTCGGCGATGCCGGCTTTGATTTGAGGAGCAAACTCGATTGTCATCAAGGCCACCACGAATCCCGCGGCCAGAAACAGGCGTTTGAAGAACAGGGCCAGCGGATCCATCGTGATCATCCCTCCGAAGGAAGCCCCCGGGGCCGGCTCCCAAGCGGGCACGAAAGAGGCCAGCAACAACAGGAGCAGACCTCCCGCGGCCGCGAACCCCAGCTTCCGCTTATGTTCCACCGGCGTCCACAGATCCGCCACCAAAATGGCGAGGCCCAGGCCAACCGTGGCGAACTCGAGGTAAAGTGACGACCAGGAAAAGTTCATGAGGACCGAATCATTGGGCGGCCAGCCGTGGTTCCGTTCCGGGTAGGCTGGGCAAACGAACTCCAATTCCGGGTCTGCCACGGGACTCACCAGGCTGCGGCTGGAATCCCGCGATCCGGACGGCGCGCTCCACGCCCGGACGCACCCGGTCGAGCAGAAGGCGAGGCCAGCAGCCCAGCAACAGCAGGCAGGCAACGAGGAGGATCATAGGGAAACCGCGCCAGAGCGAAGCATCGGAAGCGGAGGTGAATCCAGCCGGGACAGGGCCGTGCAATATGCTTCGAATCCCCCGCAGCATGTAAACCGCCCCGATGATGAGCGCGCCCCAGGCCGCCGCGACCACGAACCACGGCATGGTTTTCCAAGCGCCAAACAACACCAGCGCTTCCCCCGCGAAATTGGCAAAACCGGGAACTCCGCATCCCGCCATCATGGCCATGATCAAAAGGGTCCCAATGAGGGGCATGCGGGCGAGGAGTCCGCCCAATTGGGTCATATCCGTGCTGCCCACATGGTGTCGAAAATAACCGTGCAATGAAAAACTGAGGGCCGCGAGCAAGCCGTGGGCGACCATCACCATGACGGCACCGGCCACCCCGGCAATGCTCAGACTCGCAATGCCGAGGAAAATGAACCCCACATGAGCAACGCTCGAATGGCCGATCAACTGGCCCAGGTCTTTTTGCCGCATAGCCACCCATCCGCAGTGGAGGATGTTCCCCAAACACAAGATGGCCAGGACAGGCATCCATTCGCGAGCGCCCTCCGGCAGAAGGGGCAGTCCGACGCGGATCAATCCGTAAAGACCGAACTTCTTGAGCACCCCGGCGTGGAGCATGGCAGCAGGGGTGGGTGCGGCGCCGTATCCCAGCGGCGCCCAAGTGTGAAACGGCCAGAGAGAAACCAGGATTCCGAACCCGAACAGCAAGAGCCCGAAAATCGTGCTCTGTTCCCCTGAAGGAATGGGCTTGGCCTGGACAGCTTTTGCCAGAGCAACCCAGTCGAATGTTTTGGCGCCGGATTGGACGTAAAGCAGAATGAGTCCGACCAGGGCGATCAATGCACCCGCCGTCAGGTAGAGCGTGATTTTGAACGCGGCGTAGTTCTTGTCAGGGCCCGACCCCCAGACGCCGATCATGATAAACGTCGGCACCAGGGCGAGTTCGTGGAAGAAGTAGAAAAAGAACAAGTCGATGGAGGCGAAGGCCCCCAGCACCCCAGCCGCCATGACCTGCAACAGAACGTAGAATTCCTTGTCCCGTTCCGACCGGATTTCCCAAGCGGCACATACCGCGGCAAAGGCGACAATGGCCCCCATGACGATGAGGCCGAGATTGAGCCCGTCCACGCCCAGTTTGAATTGAATGCCCAGCGATGGCAGCCAAGCCCACTCCTGGACAAAACGAAACCCGTCCACCTCCGGGGCTTGATCGAAGCGCGCGGCGAGGAGCAGGGACAACAGCATCGTCAGGGCGGAGCTGGCCAGGGCCAGCATCCGGATGCCGAATCGAAAGTTTCTCGGCACGGCCAGGATGAGGCCGGCGGTGGCGAGCGGCAGCAGGATGATAAGAGTTAACAGCGACATGGTCAGCTCACGAGCGTCATCAGCAGCATGAGGACGAGCCCCGCGACGACGAAAAAGGCATAGGTTTGCAGACTGCCGGTCTGGAAGAGCCGGAGGGCGCGCCCTGCCAGGTCCACGGTGCCATGGGCACCCTTGACCCCCAGGCCGGCGATGATCCAACGGTCGATCCATCCGGCGAGCGCAGCCAAGGCATCATGGAGCCGCACCCCGATTTTCTCGTACAATTCGTCGAAGTAAAAACGCGCGCGCATCGCTCGCGCGAGTGCGCCCAGTTTGGCGGGCAGGGGATCCCGTGAGGCGCCGCCATACAAGGCGGCGGCGAAACTGACGCCGAACAGCGTCGCGCCGAGTCCGAACATGGCCGCGGCGGGAGCATGCCCGAACGGAGCGAACGGGTCGAAGCCGTGTCCCGGGCCGTGGGGAACGGCTGACGGAGGAAGGAATTGGAGCGTGAATCGCTCTTCAAGCCCGAAAAACCCCGCGATCACCGAAGGGACCGCGAGCAAGAGAAGGGGATAAGACATGACCGGCGGCGACTCGTGCGCGTGGGAGGCATGATCGGACCGCGGTGATCCCAGGAAAGCGACCAGGAAAAGCCGGCTCATGTAAAACGCGGTCATGCCCGCAACGGTCACCGCCAAAGCGAACAGCACGGGATTCCCGTGCGAGGCGGCGGCGAGGACGGCGTCCTTACTGTAGAAACCGCTGAGTGGAGGCACCCCGCAAAGCGCGGCGGTGCCGATGAGAAAGGTCCAAAACGTGACCGGCATGGAACGGCGAAGTCCGCCCATCTTCCAAATATCCTGCTCGTGATGGAGTGCGTGGATCACGGAGCCCGCCCCCAGAAACAGAAGCGCTTTGAAGAAAGCGTGGGTGCTGAGATGGAACATGGCGGCGGCGGGACCTCCGACTCCCACCCCCATGACCATGTAGCCGAGTTGTGAAAGCGTGGAATAGGCGAGGATGCGCTTGATGTCGTCCTGCTGCATGGCCATGAGGGCGGCGAGCAGGGCGGTGAACCCGCCGATCCACGCGACGATGTCTGCCGCCGACCAGCCGTGGAGGAACGCGAGTGCCTCGGGCCAGGAGGCCGGGAGTTGGAAGAGGAAAAACATGCGGCAGAGCATGAACACGCCCGCAGCCACCATGGTGGCGGCGTGGATGAGCGCGCTGACCGGAGTGGGTCCTTCCATCGCGTCGGGCAGCCAGACGTGGAGAGGGAACTGGGCGGACTTTCCCATGGCTCCGCAGAACACCAGGAGAGCGGCGAGACTGGCGAGCGATCCCAAGGCGGCGGGATGGGTCTCGAGGTGCTTTGCGAGTTCGGTGAAATGGAGGGTGCCGGTGGCGGACCACACGATCAGAATGCCGAGAATAAAGCCGAAATCACCCAGGCGATTGGTGAGGAAGGCCTTTTTGCAGGCATCCGCCGCCGCGGGTTTCTCGTGCCAGAACCCGATGAGCAAATAGCTGGAGACCCCGACCAACTCCCAGAAAATGAACATCTGCAGAAAATTGGTCGAGACCACGATGCCCAGCATTGAAAACATGAACAGGCTCAGGCTGCCGAAGAAACGGGCAAATCCGGGATCGCCGCTCATGTAGCCGAAGGAATAAGCATGAATGGCCGTGCCCACTCCGGTGACGACGAGGAGCATGAGCAGGCTTAAGGTGTCGACGCGGAAACCAAAGTCGGCCTGGAATCCCGCCACTTCCATCCAACGCACACTGAGCTCCACCCCTTGGGAGCCCGGGGGAGCGCTCAGGGCGAGCGCGACGGTGAGGAGAAATGAGCCTGCGACGGCCCCGATGGAAATGAGCGCGCTGAGTTGGGGGGAGCGCCGGGCGCCCAGCGTGATCGCCACCGCTGAAAAGAGCGGCAGGAACAGGATGAGCCAGGCGTAAGCGGGGGCGGTCATGCGGTCAGAGTTTCAGGGATGCCAAGTCCTCCACGTGCGCCGACTGGCGTTTGCGGTAGAGGGCCACGATCAGGGCGAGGCCGACGGCGACTTCAGCGGCGGCCACCGTGATGATGAAGAAAACCATGACTTGGCCGTTCAAATGATCGTTGAACCGCGAGAACGCCACCAGAGCCAGATTGGCGGCATTGAGCATCAGTTCGAGGGACATGTAGAGCACCAGGAGATTGCGGCGCAGAATGACGCCCAGAACGCCCAGGCAAAAGAGCAGCCCGCTGACGACCAGATAATGTTCGAGACCGACCTTCATCATGGACTTATTGGAGATCCTTTTTGCTTAGGAGAATCACGCCGACCATGGCCACCAGCAACACCAGGGACACGACCTCGAAGGGCAGCACAAACTCCGTGAACAAGACGCGGCCCAGCGCCGACGTGCTCCCTTCAAGCGAGGGGTTGATCCCGCCCGGGGCGGCGCGTCCTTTCAAAACGGACAGCACCAGGACCCCGGCCAATCCGGCCACGGAGGCCAGGCCCGCGCCGACTCCAAACCGGTTGAATTTCCGCCGGTCCTCTTCCTTCAAGTCGAGCAGCATAATGACGAAGAGGAAGAGCACCATGACGGCACCCGCGTAAACGAGGATCTGGACGGCGGCGAGGAAGAACGCGTGCAAGAGCACGAAAAGTCCGGCCAGGCAGATGATGGTCAGCACGAGAAACATCGCGCTGGTCACCGGGCTTCGGCTGAAGGGATTGGCCACGACCAGAAACCCGCAGAGCAGGGTCAGGCCGGCGAGCAGATAGAATGCGAAATCGGCGGGGCTCATTTCAGGACCGGGCCACGGGGAATGTTTCCTGGGCGTCCGCTTCGACCTGCTTTTGCTTCCATTTCTGGATGGTGTCCTGGTGAACACCGCCGAGCGCCAGCAGTTTTTCCTTGTTGTAGAGCAGTTCCTCGCGCGATTCGGCGGTGAACGAATAATCCTTCATCAAGAAGATGGCTTCCTCCGGGCACACTTCCTGGCAAAAACCGCAGAAGATGCAGCGCAACATGTTGATCTCGAACTCGCGCGGCATTTTTTCGGCGTTCGGGCGGTCGGCCGCCTGGCCTTCCGGACCGGGCGGGACGATGCGAATCGCCTTGGGCGGGCAGACGAACTCGCAAAGCTGGCAGGAGACGCACTTGGTATGGCCGTCCTGGTCCTTGACAAGATAAGGCGCGCCCCGGTAGCCGGGGGGAACCACCCAGCGCTGCTCGGGGTACTCCATGGTCACGGCTTTCCCCTGCACGGCCGTGCGAAAGAAATGATTCGCCGTGATCCGCAAACCGCCCCAGAGCGCGGGGAGATACAGGCGTTCCCAGAAGGTGAGCTTTTGACGAGGGACGATCATGGGATCCTGATGGAAATCAATGCCTGATGAAAAGGACAACCGCCGTGATGAGGATGTTGACCAAAGCCATGGGAATAAAGACGCGCCAGCCGAGGTCCATCAGTTGATCGTAACGGAAGCGAGGGAGCATCCAGCGCACCCAGATGAACACCACCATCAGCGCGATCATTTTCGCGAGAAACCAGCCGATGTGGACCAGGCCTCCCCAAATCGTGGAGGCCGGCGTGCCGCCCCAGAGCGGAGTCCAGCCGCCGAGGAACAGGGTGACCATCATGGCCGAGGAGGCGATCATGTTGGCGTATTCGCCGAGGAAAAACAGGGCGAATTTCATCGAGCTGTACTCGGTGTGATAGCCCCCGACGAGTTCAGTTTCCGATTCAGGCAAGTCGAAGGGCAACCGGTTGGTTTCCGCAAACGCGGCGACCATGAAAATGGCAAAAGCAATCGGCTGCTTGAAAAGCATCCAATCGAAGGCGCTGCCGGATTGATAAGCGATGACTTTGCTCAGGTTGAGATCTCCCACCAACATGAAGACGGGAACGACAGACATGCCCATGGCGATCTCGTAGGAGATGAGTTGGGCGCTGGAGCGGATGCCGCCCAGGAACGGATATTTCGAGTTGCTGGCCCAACCGGCGAGCACGATGCCATAAACTCCGAGCGAAACGATGCCGAACGTGTAGAGAATGCCCACGTTGAGATCGGCGATCACCATGGGCTGGCGGCCCAATTGGGAACCGAAGGGAATCACGGCCAGCGTTAGAAACGCGGGGATGGCCGTGATGGCCGGCGCCAGCCAAAAATAGACCTTCCGCACGTAATCCGGCGTGAAATCCTCCTTGAGCAGGAATTTGAGGCCGTCCGCCATGGGCTGGAAAATGCCCAGCCTCTTGAGGAATCTCCCGAGCACAGGAATGGCGTCAATGAAAGGAGGGACGGTGCGATTGGGTCCCACGCGGTCTTGGATGAAGGCCGAGACCTTGCGTTCCACCAGCACGGCATAGGCCACGAAGAACATGACCACGCCGAACACGACCGCGATTTTCACGGCGCTGAACAGCAGCCACTGCTGAGTCTCGGTCAGTTGTTGCATCCAGGTCATCGAACGGTGTTCAAATTTCGACTGGCACACCGGCATCGCCCAGCCGGCCCCAGGTCACGCCCTGCAACGGTTTCAGTTCCCGGGCCATTCCATGGAAGAGTTCCTCCATGTTGGCGGCCGCCTTTTGGCCGGTGGCCAGCGACAGCCATTCGGACAAGAACTCCCATTCCGGCCGGGCGTTCCCCCTCGGCTCGACGGCCTTCCAAAATCGTTGCAGCCGTCCTTTGGTGTTGATGAACGTGCCGCGTTTTTCCGCGGGCGCGCATCCGGGCAGGACATACTGCGCGTGGGGCAGGCCGCTTTGCGGCAGGACGTCGGAAATGACGAAAAGTTTGAGGCGCGCGAGATGTTCCGGAGTGAAGCCCAGCTGGAGCGGGTTCTCTCCAATTACGATCAGGTTTTGAACCCGGCCCTGCTCGATCCCGGCGATCATGTTCGGGATCTCGATGCCGGCTTCGGTGAAACTGATGCCGGTGATCCGCGCCCCGTTCGAGTTGGGATTGCGGTCCGGGCTCACCAGGAGGCGGTCGCCCTCCCCGGTCCGCGGAACGGAATCCGTGACGGCGCCGTAATGGCGCGCCAATTGTTTGAGGAGGAAGAGTTCCTCGGTGGATAACCGGGCGCTGGCGATGACAGCGGTGCTCCCGTGAGGGGACCGGCGCAGGGCGTCCGCGATCTCGCGCAGCGCCACGTTCCAAGTCGAGCGGCGTCCTCGGATCAACACCTCGCCCAGGCGGTCGGCCCGCCCGATCCAGTGGTAATTCAGCCGGCCCTGGTCGCACATCCAGCAGGCGTTCACGGCGTCATTCTCCCGCGGTTCGAGCCGGTGGATTTTCCCCTCGCGCGAGCCGATGGTGATGTTGCATCCGGTTCCGCACGTGGCGCACACGCTCTTGGTTTCCTTGAGAAACCACACGCGCATTTGAAATCGAAAATCCTTCGAGGTCAGAGCGCCCACGGGACAGAGATCCACCGTGTTGAGCGTGTAATTGTGATCGAAGGACGTGCCCGGGTAGGCGGCGATGGAATTGTAGCTGCCGCGGTTGACGATGCCGAGAACGTCGTGTCCGGCGATGTCCTTCGTGAACCGGATGCAACGGGTGCAGAGCACGCAGCGCTCGTCGTCGAGGATGATGCGGGGGCCGAGATCGACGGCTTTGGGTTTGTGAACCTTGGTTTCGACGAAGCGGCTGGCGGCCTGGCCGTGTTGAACGGAATACTCCTGGAGTTTGCACTCTCCCGCCTGGTCGCAGATGGGGCAGTCCAGCGGATGATTGATCAGGAGTGATTCGAGCACCCCTTCGCGCATTTGCCGGGTCGCGGCGGAGCCGGGGTAAATCTCCATGCCCGGGGAGATGGGGGTGGCGCAGGCGATGGCGCCACGGGGCGTCTGCGGTTCGTACGGCAGAACGGATTTCGCGATCCTTGGCGAGCCGTCCTCGTTGAGCACCGGCTTGCGATCCGGTCCCATCATCGGGGTGCCAAACTCGACGAGGCACATGCGGCAATTGCCCGCGACGGGGAGCTTGGGATGATAGCAGTAGTGCGGCACCTCGACTCCCGCAAGCTGGCAGGCTTGGAGCATGGTGGTCGGCTGGGGCTTGCCCTGCCAGTCGGGCATTGTCTTCGGCACGTCCAGCTCGCGGCCATCCACCTTGATGCGGATCTTGTCCGGCGGCGGGGGAGCGGCGGTCGCGGGTTTGGTTTCGGCGGGGGCGGCGGACATGGTTGAGATCGGGTCGGCGGCTTCAGGGTCTGGCTTCGTCTGCGGCGCCTTTGGTTTCAAATTCGTCTTTGAATTTCTTGACGAAACTCAGGACTGGCCAGGCGCAAGCTTCGCCGAAAGCGCAGATCGTCCGGCCTTGAATGTTCTGCGCGATGCCGAGCAGGTAATCGGCGTCGGCCTTGCGCCCGTGCCCGTGGGTGAGGCGATGGAGGGCCTTGCTCATCCAGAGGGAGCCTTCGCGGCAGGGGGTGCATTGTCCGCAGCTTTCATGAGCGTAGAATTCGGCCAGATTGGCGAGGCATTCCACGATGTCGCGAGTGTCGTCGATGACGATGATCGCGCTGGAGCCCGACATGGTGCCCGCCTGCTGCAGCGAGTCGAAATCATAGGGCAGATCGAGCAGGTCCACTTCGACCGTGTTCATCTGCCCGTCGGCGTCCTTGCGCTTGAGTTTGAATTTCTCGCCCGCCTTGAGGACTTTGGAGGAGGAGCCGCCCGGGATGATCGCCTTGAGACGGTGGCCTCCCCGGAGGCCGCCGCCGAAGGAGGGGTCGAGGATCAATTCGCCGAGGGTGGCTTTGCCGACTTCGACCTCATAGTAACCGGGTCGCTGAACGTCGCCGCTCAGGCTGACGATGCGGGTGCCGGTGTTGTTGGGCGTGCCGAGTTTGGCGTATTGGGCTCCGCCCATCGCCACGATGTGTTTCACGTGGCAGAGTGTCTCCACGTTGTTCACGATGGTCGGACATTGATAAAGTCCGAGGACGGCGGGGAAATAGGGTGGCTTGATGCGAGGGTAAGCGCGCTTGCCCTCGAGCGATTCGATGAGGCCTGTTTCTTCGCCGCAGATATAGGCACCCGCGCCACGATGGACGTGGATTTCGAGGTCGTAGCCTGTTCCGAGGATGTTTTTCCCGAGAAAATTCCGGGCGCGAGCCTCGTTCAGCGCGGCGTCGAGCAAACGGGCGCCTTGGGGCATTTCTCCGCGAATGTAGAGGTAGGCGAGTTTGACGTCATTCGCCCAGCAGGAAAGAATCATGCCCTCCAGGAGTTGGTGGGGATCTTTGTGAATGATCTGGCGGTCTTTGAACGTGCCGGGCTCGGATTCGTCGGCGTTGCAAATGAGGTAAATGGGCTTGCCGCTCTTGCGATCGACAAAGCTCCATTTCAAACCCGCGCTGAAGCCGGCGCCGCCGCGTCCGCGCAAGCCGGACTTGAGGACTTCATCCCGCACTTGTTCTTGCGGGGACATTTTCTTGCCGTCAGAGAGTTCTTTAACGGGGAGCGAAAGAGCTTTCCGAAGCGATTCGTAGCCGCCGTGGCGAAGGTAGCATTCGAGGTCCGGAGTGTAGCCCGGCTGATCGACATGCTTGAGGATGAGGCGAAATTCGCTCGGCATAGGGTGTCTTGACTCTCAGAAGAGATCCACTACGGTTTCTTCCGCGCCGGCTTGCCCGATGGTGTAACGGTAGCACAGCAGACTCTGGATCTGTTTGTCATGGTTCAAATCCATGTCGGGCAGCCAACTTCTCGGCGATTTTGCTTCCATGCTGGGCGTCAACATCAACATCTTGGAGGGGCGCTTGTGCTAACGTTGCTTGGCGAGAATGGCCTCTCCCATGGCCGTGGTTACTTTGGGCAACAACTCCTCGTTCAACAACACCACTGGGGCATTGCCGCAATCCGCGAGGCATTCGACAAACTCAACCGTGAACTTGCCGTCGGGGGTGGTTTGCGGGTGATGCTTCTCGGGATCGAGCCCTAATTGCTTGCAGAAATGGCCCCGCAGAGCCTCGCTGCCGGCCAGGGCACAACTCAAGGTTCGGCAAACTTTGATGTGGGTTTTGCCGAGAGGCTCCTGCCGGAACATCGGGTAAAACGTGACGAGCTCATAGATGTTGATGGGCTGAAGATCGAGTTTGCGGGCGATCCACTCGACGGCGCCGCGCGAGATGAAGCCGAAACGCTCCTGCACCGCGTGCAACAACATGAGCGAGGCGCTGCGCTTCTGGGGGTAACGCGCGATCACGGCGTCCAGCTCCGCTTCCATCGGGGCGGGCATTTGGAAGTCCGCGTGGCCGGTTGCGGCTGAGGGTGCAGTCACGTTCATCGGTCGCATTCCCCCATCACGAAGTCGATCGAACCCAGGATGCTCACCGTGTCGCTCACCATGTGCCCGGGCAGAAGCGCGGGCAGGATGCTCAAATTGACAAACGAAGGGGAACGGATCTTCAAACGGTAGGGAGTGCCTCCACCCTTGCTATGAATGTAAAAACCCAATTCACCTTTCGGATTCTCGGCGCCGAAATAGATCTCACCGGGCGGCGCGTTCAGGCCCTGGGTGACCAGGATGAACTGATGGATCAACTCCTCCATCCGCGTCAGGACTTTGGCCTTATCGGGCAGGACGGTCTTGCCGTCGGGAATATTGATGGGTTCCTTTCCGGCGTTGTCAGGTCCGCCGGGAAGGCGGTCCAGGCATTGGTGAAGGATCCGGACGCTTTGCCTCATTTCCTCCATGCGAACCAGGTAACGGTCGTAGCAATCTCCCACCGAGCCCACCGGCACTTCGAAATCGAGCTGGTCGTAGAGCAGATAAGGATGCGCTTTGCGCACGTCGTAATCGACTCCGCTCCCGCGCAAGTTTGGACCGCTCAAGCCGAAGTCGATGGCCATCTCTTTCGAAATCACGCCGATGTCACGGGTCCGATCCACCCAGATGCGGTTCCGGGTCAGGAGCCGCTCCACCTCGTCGATACAGACCACGACTTCTTTCAAGAACTGGCGGCATTGATCGGTCCAGCCCGGTGGAAGATCTCGCATGAGCCCGCCGATGCGGGTGTAACTGTTGGTGAGCCGCGCGCCGGAGATCGCTTCGGCTAAATTATAGATCTTCTCGCGCTCGGTGAACGTGTGCATGAACACCGTCAGCGCGCCCACGTCCATCGCGAAACAACCGATGCCCAGCAAGTGCGCCGAGACCCGGGCCAGTTCGCAGCAAATCACCCGGATATGCTGGCAGCGCGGAGTCAGTTGCTTGTCGATGCCCATGAGTTTCTCGACGGCCAGAGCGTAGGCGACGTTGTTCGCCAGAGGGGCAAGGTAGTCCAGTCGATCCGTGTAAGGGATGAACTGGGTGTAGGTCATGTTCTCCGCGATTTTTTCGTCCCCCCGATGGAGGTAGCCGATGTCGGGCATGGCTTGGGTGACGATCTCGCCATCCAACTCGAGGACCAATCGGAGCACCCCGTGCGTGGAGGGATGGGATGGACCCATGTTCAGCACCATCTTCTCGCCTTGCACGTCGATGAGTTCCTCCTCACCCGACGGGGAGGGCTTGGAAGCGCGAGCGGCGGCGTCGCGAATTTCCAGGGTTTGTGTGCTGGCCATGGTGCGAGGGTCGAAGGGGTTACTCGGGGTTTCGGGCGCGAGGTTCGCGGGCGACCGTGTCGCGGCCTCCAGCCACCGTGACGAACGGACCTCCTTCCAGGGGCGCGGGACGAGTGAAGGCGATATCCGGCAACTCACTGGGCTTGCCCGCGAGCGGAAAATCCTTGCGCAGAGGGAAGTAAGGATATCCATCCCACATCAAAATGCGTCGCAAATCCGGATGCCCGCTGAAGCGGATGCCCATCATGTCGTAGATTTCGCGCTCGTGCCAGTTGGCGGTGCGCCAGATTCCGGTGACCGAGGGCAGCTCGGACTTCTCCTCGGAAACCGACGTGCGCAGACGAATCGAGGCTTTGTGCTCCAATCCCCGCAGTTCATAGACCACCGTCCAGCGCGGGTCTTCCCCGTAGTGATCGAGCGAGCTGATATCGACGAGATAATTGAGCGCGAGTTGGTTCTTGGCGTAATCGGCCACTTCGACAATGCGGTTCGGGTCCGTCACTTGAACCGAAGCCTCGCCGCGGAAGAGCACCGGATCCCCGATGAGGATTCCGAATTTTTCGCGAAGCGCGGCAGCGAGCGTTTCTGGAGTGGTAGGCATGGCCCTCGGAGTCAGAGGCGGAGTCTCAGGCAATCTTGCCCAGGCTCCCGACGAGCTCCGGTCCGGGTTCTTTGAGGCGGGATAGGAGGGGCTGAGTGGAGACCTTCTTTTGCAGACGCAACAGCGCGTCGAAGAGAGCCTCCGGACGCGGCGGGCAACCGGCCACATACACATCGACGGGCACAATGTTGTCCACCCCTTGCAGGACGGCGTAACTGCGATACATGCCACCCGTGGAGGCGCAGGCGCCCATGGCGATGACCCATTTGGGCTCGGCCATTTGCTCGTAAATGCGGCGCACAGCCAGGGCCATCTTATAGGTGACAGTGCCGGAAACGATCATGACATCCGACTGCCGCGGGCTGAAGCGCATGACTTCGGAGCCGAATCGGGAGATATCGAAGCGGCTCGCGCCAGAGGCCATGAGTTCGATGGCGCAGCAAGCCAAGCCCATGGGCATGGGCCAGAGGGAGTTCTTGAGGAACCAGTTGAGGGCCGCGTCCACTCGGGTGACGACGACGTCACCCTCCACCTTGGAATTATAACCGATTTCGGTCGTCGTCTGCATGGTTGATCGTGGCCGGGGCGGGATCGATACCTCAAAGAGGCTCGGCCAGACACTTCAAGAACGGAAACAGGGCCGGAAACCGACCGAAAACCGCGCACCGTTTTCAGATGACCGGAGAAGATGCCGACCCCCTAAAGCTCCAGCAAGCCGAATTTGTGATTTTTTTCACAAACTTTGATTCTGTGATATTCAAGTTGTTGATAGCGAACGTAAAGTGACCATCACTCGATCCGAAATGAGTGATGCACTTGCACGTTGCCTGGCCGCCCGCAGCCATCTCATCGCTCGCGCCGAATCTGAACAGCAACCCAGCGTGCGTTGGGCAGGATGTATTTCTTCAAGGTCAGCGTGACCGCCGCGGGGTTGAACTCCTCCAGAACCACCCGCGCCAATCGTTCCGCCAGCGTTTCAATCAGCTTCCATTCTCCCTCCGCGGCAAATCCCACGAGACGCCGGGAAAGTTTGCCGTAATCGATGGTCCTCGCCAGGTCATCCGAGGCGGCGGCGGGTTCCAGAGGAAGCTCCAGTTCAACGCAGAGCCGCAGTTTCTGCGGACGCGCCCGTTCAGTATCCGGAACGCCCACACGGGCGATCAGTTCGAGATCTTCGATCAGGATGCGGTCCATGGGAGCGATTCGTTCAAAGTCGTCAAAAGTCAACCGATCGCGGCGCGCAGGGCGTCGAAACGAGCCTTGCCTTCGCTGGTTCGGACCGGCGCCTTGCCGCGTGCTTCAAGATCCTCCGTCAATTCCGTCGGAACTTCGCGGAGAAAGCTGCTGGGATGGCAGGGGGACGCCTGTCCGTATTTCTTGCGGGTGGCACAGTGGCTGAGCATGAGCGATTCCATCGCGCGCGTGATGGCGACGTAAAACAACCTCCGTTCCTCGTCGGTCGTGCCTTCCTCCTTGGAACGGGTGTGCGGCAGCAATCCTTCCTCCAAACCGGCCACATAGACGTGGGGAAACTCGAGGCCCTTGCAACTGTGAATCGTGATCAGGGTCACGGCGTCCCCGGCTTCCTTGTCCTCCTCGCGTTCACGATCGAGGGTGATGTCCTCGAGAAACGCCTCCAGCCGTTTCAAGGCGGGATCCGCCGGATCGCCCGCCACGTCGAGTGTCGCGGCAAGGTCTTGCAAATGACGCACGCGATTCTCGGAGGTTTCCGGATCCTTCTCCGCGCGGCGAAGCTCGTCGAGGTAGCCCATGGTCTTCAGCCATTCCTGAGACCACGGCCCCAGCTTGAGATCGACGGTCGATTCGAGCTGCTGGCGGCGAGACTCGATCATTTGGGAAAAGGTCCGGACCGCTTCGCCGGCCCGCGCGGGGAGGGTTCCGAGCACGTCCGTGTGGCGCATGGTGTTGAACACGGACGCCTGGCGTTCCTGGCTGGCGGCGAGCAACCGTTCCATGGTCACGTCACTCAATCCGCGCGCGGGGACATTGGCGATGCGCAGCAGGCTGATGTCGTCGTGGGGATTCAGGAGCACCTTGAGGTAGGCTGTGAAATCGCGCACCTCCCGCCGGTCGAAAAAGCTTTGTCCGCCGATCAAATGATAGCGCACGCCCGCTTTGCGCAGCGCGGTTTCGAGCGGACGCGACTGGATGTTCGTGCGAAAAAGAATCGCTTGATGACCCCAGGGCACCCGGCGGAGGTGGCGTGCGTTCTCGATGGTTTCAACGATGACCCGTGCCTCTTCCTCCTCATTTTCGAAGCATTGGAGGCCGATGAGCGCGCCCCGGCCCTTGGCGGACCACAGGGATTTTCCGCGCCGTCGCGGATTGTTCCGAATGAGGGCGTTGGCGGCTTCGAGGATGACGCTGGTCGAGCGGTAGTTCTGCTCGAGCTTGATGATTTTGACTTCGGGATAGTGTTTTTCCAGGTCGAGCAGGTTGGCGATTTCGGCCCCGCGCCAGCCATAGATGCTTTGGTCGTCGTCGCCGACCACGCAACAATTGCGATGCTCCTTGGTGAGGGCATGAATGAGCTCGAACTGGGCCGCGTTGGTGTCCTGGTATTCGTCCACCATCACGTAGCGATAACGGGCGCGGCAGGCCTCGAGCGCGTCGGGATGCTCGCGGAACAGGCGCAGGGTGAGCAGGATGAGGTCGTCGAAATCGACGGCGTTGCAGGCGCGCAGGGCGGATTCGTACTTGGCGCGGAAGTGTTCGGCGAGCGCGGCGGAGGACTCGTCAGAAAAGCGGATTCCTCGCGGGCCGCCGGCGCGGATTTTGCCGAGGGCGGCGAGGATTTCCTCGGGTGAAGCCTTGTCCTGGCTGATGGAAAGATGGCTCATCAACTTGCGGATGACCCCGAGCTGTTCCGACTCGTCATAGATGACAAAGTTGCGTTTGTAGCCGAGCTTGTCGATGTGCTGGCGGAGGATCCGCACACACAGCGAGTGGAAGGTGCAAAGCGTGGGGCGTTCGGGCGCTTCCTGTCCCGGAGCGCGACGCGTTCGGGCGGGGGTTCCGATCATGCCGGCGACGCGTTCCTGCATTTCGCGGGCGGCTTTGTTGGTGAAAGTGACCCCGAGGATGTTCGAGGGGGACACGCGCTTTTGGATCAGCCGTGCGATGCGGCAGGTGATGACGCGGGTCTTGCCGGTGCCCGCGCCGGCGAGGATGAGGACAGGCCCGTCCGTTGTTTCGACGGCAAGGCGCTGTTGCGGATTGAGCGACGCGGGATCGAACATGCGCGGCGGAGTGTAGGGACGGCCCGGAGCGTTTCAACCTTGAATCCGAAGGTAGCGGTGCAGGTCGTGCATCCCGAAGTGGTCTGTCGTGTGGCGCAGGCTGCCCAGCCTGCCGTATCACCGACGGCCCGTCGGCCCGGCGGGTGAAGAACGAGGCCCTTCCATGCTCTCCACGCGCCTGGCCCGGATAATTCATACTGAGCTTGAATCCGCGACAGTTTGCCGCGTGAGGGCACGCGGCAAACTACAATCGCGCCTGCCTCTGTGTTTGTAGGCCCGGTGTCCTCACCGGGCGTCCCGTGCATGAAATATGCGGCCTAGTTTCCTTCGTCACCCCGCAGGCCGGGCAGCCTGCGAAACAGCAGACAGGGCTGTCTGCCTGACCACGACAACCCGGTCACCGACAACCTCTGGAGGCACCGGGCAAACACCGTGGGATGTTCGAGGTCGCTCTGGGTGGGCGGTTCTCACGGAGGCACAGGGACACGGAGAGAAAGCATTCGAAGCCTGTCTTGAGCCACCTCTCTCTCGTGCTTGCGTGATCTTGTTCCGGGCTGGAAGCTGTTCTGCACAGCGCGATCCAACGACATTGGGAGCTCGCTGCCGAGCATGCAGATCTGGGATCTACACTGTCATTTGGGTGGCATGGCGGGGAACTCGCCCGAGGAGAGGATGGGGCGTTTGCTGCGTTATGCGGATCGCATGGGCATCGCCAGGGTTTGCGTCTTCATGGGGATGACTTGGGAATACGATCCGAAGCCGGAGAAGTTCCGCCAAGACAACGCCGACGTGTTGCGGGCTGTGCGGGCACATCCAGACCGGGTGTTTGGATTCGTTTATCTGAATCCGGGTTATGTCCGGGAAAGCCTGGAGGAATTGGAACGTCACGTGGCAGAGGGGCCGATGGTAGGGGTCAAACTTTGGGTGGCGAGACGATGCACGGGGCCGGAGTTGGATCCCATCGTCCATCGGGCCGGGGAATTGAAAGCCCCCGTTTTCCAGCACACGTGGATCAAGGTGACGGGGAATCTGCCGGGAGAATCGACGCCGATGGACCTCGCGCAACTGGCGGGCCGGCATCCTTCGGTGCGATTCATTTGCGGGCATGCGGGAGGGGATTGGGAATGGGGTTTGCGGGCGGTGCGTTCCTCAAGCAACGTTTGGGTCGAGCTGGGTGGTGGCGATCCCGTGGCGGGTTTTACGGAAATGGCGGTTCGTGAGCTGGGAGTGAGGCGCGTCTTGTTTGGGAGTGACGCACCGGGACGGAGTTTCGCCTCCCAACTCGGCAAAGTGATGGGTGCGGATCTGACGGACCGCGAGCGGGAGTCGATTTTGGGCCGTAATTTGCGCGAGCTTCTGACTCCCATCCTCGAACGAAAGGGTGTGAAAGCATGAAGAGGACTCGGAGGGTGTTTTTGGAGCAAGCCCTCGCCGGGATGGCCATGACGTGGCCTCTCGCGGCGGGAAGTGTGGAGATCCCGAAGCAGAAAAAGTTTGGAGGGTTGATCGACGTGAATGTCAGTTTGGGTGCCTGGCCGTTTCGCGGATCAGGAAGCGGGCGGGAAACGGCAGCTTGGGTGCGGAAGTTGAGGAAGGCCGGGGTGACGCAAGCCTGGGCGGGTAGTTTTGAGGCGATGTTCCAGAAGGACCTTCATTCCGTGAACGACCGTTTGGCGCGGGATTGCCGGACCTTCGGGCGGGGCATTTTACAGCCTTTTGGAACGGTGAATCCAGCGGCTCCGGATTGGCGGGAGGAATGGCGCCGGTGCCGCTTCGAGCGGGGCATGCTCGGGATCAGGCTGTTCCCAGGTTACCATGGCTACGCTCTGGACGATGCTCGATTCCGGGAATTGCTTCGGATGGCGGCCGCTTCGGGAGCCGTCGTGCAATTGGCCCTGCAGATGGAAGACGAGCGGATGGTCCATCCGCGTGTCCAGATTCCGATGTTGGAAGCGGGTCCGTTGGCCGAGAGTGTGGCCGGGGTGCGTGGATTGAAGCTGGTGTTGCTCAATTCCTTCAGGGTTTTGAGGGCGAAGCCTTTGTTGCAAGTGTTGGCTGCGGGCGATGTGTTTCTTGAGATCTCGAGCCTGGAGGGCATGGGCGGGATTGAATCTTTGCTGGCGGAGGTGCCGTCTGGACGGGTGTTGTTTGGGTCCCATGCGCCGTTCCTTTACTTCGAGTCAGCGATTCTCAAGCTCAAGGAATCGGGGTTGGAGGGGAAATCGTTGGAGGCGTTGAAGCACGCCAACGCGGCGGGGTTGGTGGCGGGTGTGTAAATCCAACTCGTGCTTTTCGAATCGCGAATCATCACCAACACACGACTCAGGCCTTGAAGCGGCGTGAACGCTGCGGTCCGGCGGGGGCAATTCAAGTCCGCTGAACTTTTGCAGGCACATTCGGAAGGGCGGCTTGCGAATTGTGGGGAATTGCGCATAATGGCGCAGTTGGATCTGATTCCCATAGCCAACATCCAGGTTTGCCGATCTTGCTTAACCCACACGACAAGGGTTCTTCGCGATGCGCACCCAAGGTGCGGCGGTTGGATCCTTGTCGGAAGGGTTGGAAGAGAGGCGGACGAGAGCCCTGTGGAATGGCTCGGCGGATGACGTATTACCGCTGATTCCCGGATTCTATCTTCATGCAATTCTCTAACTGCTGGCCGTCGACGCGGCGAGCGATTCGTGCTGTAATCGCCATCTTGGTTCTCGTTCTGACCGTGGTTTCCGGTTGGGGCCAGGGAGTGCAAAGGGGCGAGAAATGGCGATTCAAGACCGGCGGGGATATCTTCGGCGCTCCCGCGCTATCCCCGGACGGGTTGACATTGTACGCGGGTTCCTTGGATGGAAGCTTGTACGCTCTGGACGCGGCCAGCGGGCGCTTGAACTGGAGCTACGCCGCCCGGTTATCGACCGACAACAGCATTCGTTCCTCCCCGGCGGTGGCGCCGGACGGCACGATTTTATTCGGCTCGGGAGACTGGCTTTACGCGTTGAATCCGAACGGGTCGTTGAAGTGGACGAACACGACGTATGGCTTCGGGATCAACATTTCCGGAACGGTCTATTCCTCGCCGGCGATCACGACCGAAGGGCAGGTCATTGTGGCGGGAGCTGAGAACCGGCGCCTCTTCGTGTTCGACCTTCGCAGCGGGGGATTGATTCGTTCCAACAGTTTTCCGGCCAACTTCATTTCTTCGGCGGCGATTGGGGTGGACAACTCGATTTTCATCGGCGGGCTGGATGGCAACCTCTACGCGTTGACGTCTGCGCTGGGGAACCGCTGGGTGGGGAAAACTACACTGGGAATCAGCGGCGGACCGGCGATTGGCCCGGACGGGACGATCTACACCGGTTCGGCCGATAACCGGCTTTACGCTTTTGGTTCGGGCGGGTCGAGGTTGTGGGCCTTCGAGACGGGGGACGCTATTTTTGCGTCGCCGGTGGTGGGTTTGGACGGGACCGTGTATGTCGGCTCCTGGGACAACAAGTTTTACGCCGTGAATCCGAACGGGACTTTGAAGTGGTCCTATACGGCGGAGGGTTTGGTGCATGGGAGCGCGGCGCTGGCGGCGGACGGCACCATCTATGTCCCGACGGACGTTGGGAGCGCCGGGCGGCTGTTGGCCCTGAGCTCCCAGGGGACTTACAGGTGGGAATTCAACAGCGGCGAGCAGTTTCATGCTTCACCGCTGATTGGGCCTGACGGCACAGTCTACATTGGATCCTTCGACGATCATATTTTCGCGATTCCGGGCAGTTCGGGTCCGGCGGTCAGTTCCTGGCCGATGGTGGCGAGAACGGTGGCGCGTCCGGGGCGGGTGAACGCGCAAGTCACGATCACGAGTCCGAGGGCGGGCCGAGTGATGACTTCGCCGGCCAACGTGGTGGTGGACACAACGATCACCACCGCTCCTGGAGGCATGGTACTGAGTCTGGAGTTGTATTCAGGCGCGGGTCTTGTCGGCCGCCAAACCTTTGTGCGCCCGGGAGGTTTGGTGACTTTCCCTGCCGTAACGATCTCGGAGATCAACCGGCATACCTTGCAGGTGCGGGCAAGCGTGAGGAATCTGGACGGCACCCAGGACGTAGTCGCCAGCGCGCCGATCTCGATTCTGGTGATTCAGAATCGGAATGGACCCGTGCTCTCCGTGATTCCGGACGTCGAGACGAGCAAGCAGGCGCAGGTGCCGTTCTCGGCCAGCGACGCGGAGACACCGCCCGAGGAGCTGCTCTTCGTGGTGGAATCGCAATCCTCGGTGATTCCGGTGGAGAACGTGCAGATTCAAGGCACTTCGACGAACCGGATTCTGATCATCACGCCGGTCCTGAGCGCGGCAGTGCCGCCCGAGGGGGTGGTTGTGCCGTTGAGTTTGACGGTTTACGACGGCGATATTGGGGATGCCGCGACGCGGAACGCCAAGCGCACGTTCAACGTAAAAGTGCTCCCGCCGACCACGCCGCCCGTGATTCTCCTTGGCTCGCCGGTCCCGCCCGGATCAAACCGGTTGGTGATGCTAGAGGACCAAGTGGGAGGTTCGGGGCCGGTGGTGGTGAACGTGGCGGACGAAGAGGACGATTTCAACGAACTGGTGCTGACCTTTATGAGCCTGGACCCTGACTTGATCCCGCCTTTAAGTGTTTCGCTGGGCGGATCGGGATTCGATCGATCCATTCGGTTCACTCCGGCTCCCAATCAAAGTGGTTTGGCGCGCATTGCACTGACCGTTCGTGATACCTCGGGGGAAACGGCCACCACCAACTTGGTGGTGAGCATCGCTCCGGTGAACGACGCTCCGGTCGTTTCCCCGATCGAGAGCTTCACATTCAACGAGAACGAGGCGTCGAGACGAGTGTTCTTTTCCGTGCGAGACGTGGATACCCCGTCGACCCTGGTAACGGTGCGAGCGATTTCCTCGAACCCCGCATTATTGCCGGTCTCGAACATCACGTTCGACGGCACCGGGGAGTCCCGCAGTGTCACGTTGCGGCCAGCCACAGGGCAGACGGGAGTGGCGTCCATTAGCTTGGTGGCAACGGACACTTCATCCATTCCCCCCATCGGAAGCGCGCTGTCCACTTTCACAGTGACGGTGAATCGTGCGAACACGCCGCCGACGATTCAGCCCATTCCGCAGATGACGACGTTTGAAGACACGCCGATTGTTCCCGTGCCGATCACGATTTCTGACCTCGAGTCGCCTGCCACGAGTTTGACCGTGACGGCGGTTGCCACCAATGAGGTTTTGGTGCCGATGAGCCATATCCGCATCGAGGGCACGGGCACGAATCGCACTTTGTCGCTGTTTCCCGCGACGAACTTGTTCGGAACCAACTTGATCGTGGTGACCGTGACCGACCCTCAGGGCGCGAGTAATCGCGTGTTTTTTCAATTGGTGGTGACCCCGCTCAATGATCTTCCCCAGATCAGTCCCGTTCTCCCCGTGGTGATGGATGAAGATTCGGTGTCGCCCGCTGCCGGGTTTACGGTTTCGGACCTTGAAACCGCCGCGGAGGCTTTGACGGTGACGGCGAGTTCCTCGAATCCCGGACTCATTTCCAATGGCGGGATCACGGTGGCTTCGGCGGGGAAGGGACAGCGCACGGTGACGTTGCGGCCCGCTGCCGACGCCAACGGCACCGCGACGGTGACCCTGACGGTTCAGGACGGAGAAGCATCGGCCAGCACGAGTTTCTTGCTGACCGTGCGGCCGGTGAATGATGCTCCGACCATCGCCGCACCTGGCGGAACCCTCACCGTGACCGAGAACCAGACCTTCACGCTGCCCGCGGTCACCGGGGCGGATGTGGACGCCGGATCCGGGGTGCTGCGCTGGACCTTGGCGGCGGTGCCGGGCTTGTTGGATCTGGCCGGGACGACGGGGTTGACGTTCGAGAATGGCTTGCCTGGAAGCGGGTCTTTCCAGGCGATTGGAACACTGGCCGATTTGAACGCCGCCATGCGCGCCATTCGTTATACTCCTCCGGCGGGTTTTTCTGGACCCGCTTCGATTTCGATGATTCTCACGGATCAGGGGAATACGGGTTCGGGGGTAAGCCGTTCGGGCACGGCGGGGGTATCCTTGAGAGTCGCGGCGGGGAATCGTCCTCCCACGATCTCAACCATCGCCAAAGTGCGCATTGACGTGAACAAGAGTTCCGCACCGATCGCGTTCACCGTGGGTGACGCGGAAACAGCGCCGGAGTTGCTCGGGGTGACGTTGTCCAGTTCCAATCCAGCCCTGCTGCCCACGTCGAGGATCGAATTGCTGGGGGACGCGGCCTCGCGGTCGTTGCTATTGATCCCCGTGCGTGACCGCACGGGCACGGCCACGCTTGAGGTAACCGTGACGGACGCGGAGGGTGCCACAGCCGTTGCACGGTTCAACGTTGTGGTCGAATCGTTGAACCGGCCTCCGCTCCTGGGTTTGCCCGCAGTCATTCGAACGGGTGAAGATGCGCCGGGAGGTTCCGGACCCATTCCATTTTTGGCGGACGATCCGGATACTTCCATCGCTTCGTTGTCGCTCACGGTAACGAGTGCCGACACCCGTTTGTTGGCGGCCGGTGGCATTGTGTTGGGTGGAAGCGGCACCAATCGGACTTTGACCCTGACACCCCGGCCGGACGAGTTCGGAACCACTGTGGTGTCCGTGGTGTTGTCGGACGGTGCTTTGGCGGTGACGAACTCCCTTCGGTTCGAGGTTGCACCGAGCAATGACTTGCCGCGTGTTGTGGCGGCTGCGACGGCGTCCACCCGCGAGGATGGAACTGCCCTCGTGATGCCATTATCGGAACTCTCGCCGGGGCCGGCGAACGAGGGACAAACATTGACCGTGACCGCCGAAGTGGATCGCGCGGATCTTTTGTTCCCACCGGTTGTCCGGTATGTGGCGGGCGAGAGCACGGGCAGCGTGGAGGTCGCGCCGCGTCCGGACACGTTTGGCAACGCCACGGTTCGGGTGTTGATCTCGGATGGCCAGGACACGGTGGAGCATCGGATCGCCGTCGAGATACTGCCGGTGAACGACGCTCCAAGTTTTGTGCGGGGCGCGGATGTTTCGATTCGGCAGGACGCGGGTCCACAGGCGATTGCGGCGTGGGCCAAGGAGATCAAAGCGGGTCCGGCCAACGAGTCTGTTCAGGGATTGAGTTTTGCGGTGGCCCCGTCGGAACCGGCTTTTTTCGCCACCTTGCCGGCGATCGATCGCGATGGGACCTTGCGGTTTGCGGTGGCGGAGGGGCGTTCCGGCAGCACGACGGTGTTGATTCGATTAATCGATGACGCGGGCACGGCGAATGGCGGGGTGAACGCGAGCGATCCCGTGTTGCTGGAAATCTCGGTGCTGGGTGTGAATCAAGCACCATCCTTCGTCAAGGGTCCGGACGTGTCGGTTTTGGAGGATTCAGGTTCGAGCCGGCTGGTTCGCTGGGCGACGTATCTCAGGATGGGACCTGCCTCGGAGTCGGGCCAGCGGGGAATATTTCTGCTTTCGAACTCGAATCCGGAATGGTTCGAGGACGCGCCGGCGTTGGATGCGGAGGGCACGCTGACTTTCAAGCCGGCTCCGAATGCTTTTGGAGTCGCGACGCTGTCCCTACGGCTGCGGGACGACGGAGGCACGGCGAACGGGGGCCAGGACACCTCGGTGGAGCAGGTCGCCCGGATCGAGATCAAGCCGGTGAACGACGCTCCAACCTTGGATCCGATTCCCGGTCTGACCATCGATGAAGACTCCGGGGAGACCGGGATTGAACTTAGCAACCTCGGCATCGGCGCGCCCAATGAAGGCCAGACCCTCACGGTGACGGCGGAGTCGGGCAACCAGGACCTCCTTCCTCATCCGCGTATTCGAACTTCGGTGTTCGGATCTTCGGTGCTCTTGTTGCTGCCCCGCACCAACGCGGTGGGAAGCAGCGTGGTCACGGTGACCGTGCGCGACAGTGGAGGCGTGGCGGATGGCGGCCAGGACTCGGTCACGCGCACGTTTGTGTTGAGGGTCCTGGACGTGGACGACGCGCCTTTCATCGAGCCCATTCCAGGCACCACGATCGAACAGGGGAAGGCGGCGGGTCCTCTTCCCGTTGCGGTGTCCGATCCCGATACGGCCATCACGAATTTGGTCGTCACGGTGGTTTCGGACAATCCGGTCCTCGTGCCCGCCACGGCGATCACCGTGGCCGGAAGAGTTCCGTTTCAATTCTTGACCGTGACGCCTGTGCCGACGCAGTCGGGGAGCGCGGTGTTGACGCTGTTCGTTTCCGACGGATCTTCCACGAACCAGACCTCGTTCAAGTTGACCGTGACTGCGGTCAACCGGGTGCCTGCGCTGTCAGGACTGGGTGATCTGACGTTGATCGAGGACCAGGTCGCCGCGGAATTTCGTTTTTCAGTTGCTGACCCCGACACGCCGGCATCGGGTTTGGCTGTGACCGCCGTTTCCTCGGACGAACTCCTTTTGCCTCGGGCGGGCGTGCTGGTAACGCGCGCCACCGGGAGCGCGGCTGAAACCAATTGGGTGTTGCGTTTGACGCCGTCCCCCGACCGGTCCGGCCGGGCGAGGCTGACGGTGACGGTGTCCGATGGCATTTCCAGTGTATCCCGCGACGTGGCGGTCGAGGTGAAGCCCGTGAACGACGCGCCCTCTTTTGTGGCCGGTCCGGACGTGGCGGTGTCGGAGGATTCCGGCGCCGCCCGACTGGCGGGCTGGGCTCGCGGTTTGTCCAAGGGGCCCGGGGATGAAGCAGGACAGACCTTGAGATTTGAAGTTTCGAACACGTCGCCGGCTTTGTTCGAGACAGCACCGACTGTGAATGCCGACGGAACCCTGGCCTTTGCGCCGACCGCGAATGCTTTTGGAGTGGCGACGGTGTCGGTCGTGTTGGTCGATGACGGGGGGACGGCGGATGGCGGGGCGGAGCGTTCGCTGGCGCGCACTTTTACGATTCGCGTCGATCCGGTGAATGATGCTCCGACGCTGAATACGGTCAACAACCTGACCCGGGACGAGGATTCGGGGCCGTTCACGCTGACCCTTTCCGGACTGAGTTCGGGAGCGCCGAATGAGGCGCAGCAGTTGACGGTGACTGCCCTCTCGAGTAATCCCGCTCTCATGCCTCATCCGGAGGTGAATTATGTATCGCCCGCGGCGACCGGCCGTCTGGTGCTTGCTCCCGTGACGAACGCATTTGGGAAAGTGACGGTGACCGTGATGGTGCGAGATGACGGCGGAACGGCGGGAGGCGGACAAGACTCGACCACACGCTCGTTCACGGTTGATTTTCTGCCGGTGAATGATCCGCCGGTGTTGGGCGCGTTGTTGCCGCAATCCACGGCGGAGAACACGTCTACCGCGCCCATCGCGATCATGGTGAGCGACATCGACACGCCCGCGGAACGGCTCCGTGTGACGGTGACCAGTTCCAATTTGGAACTCGTTCCGAACGCGAATCTGACCCTGGGCGGAGGGGGGACGAACTGGACTTTGCGAGTGCTACCGTCGCGGGATCGAACCGGCGAAACGACGATTTCGGTGGTGGCCGGCGACGGGGAGGCGAGCACGACCAACCGTTTTGTGCTGGTCGTGAGCGCGGTCAATCAGGCGCCGGTGCTTGGAGTGCCGGGCGATCAGACCACGCCTGAAGACGTTCCGTTGACCGTGCCCCTTTTGGTCAGTGATCGTGAGACGTCCGAGCCGCGTGTGCGGGTGGAAAGCTCCAATCCCATTCTGTTTCCGTTGGCGAATTTGGGCGTGTCCGGCACCGGGACCAACCGTTTGCTCCGGGTTCAGCCGGCCACCAACGCCAGCGGCGAGGGGCGGTTGACGGTTATTGTGGACGACGGAAGGGCGAGTGTGACCAACGGTTTCATGGTCAAGGTGACCCCCGTGAATGATGCGCCCGGATTCACTTCCGGCACCAACGTGGTGGTGCGGGAGGACGCTGGATTGACGCGCTTGCCGGGATGGGCGAGCCGTCTTTCGGCGGGGCCTGCGGATGAAGCGGGTCAGCGGTTGCGCTTCGAGGTTTCCACGACGAGCCCGGCGTTGTTTTCCGAACTGCCCGCGATATCCGCGGACGGGGAACTTCGGTTTGCCGGGGCGGCCCAGGCGTTCGGTGAAGCGTTGGTCCGGGTGGTTTTGGTGGACGACGGGGGCCGGGACCACGAGGGCGTCGATCGTTCCGAGGCGATTGAGTTCCGGGTGTCGATTCGACCGGTCAACGACGCGCCCACGTTGAATCCGTTGAACAATATCACCCGCGAGGAGGATTCGGGGGTCTTCACGCTGGTCTTGTCGGGAATTACTTCGGGAGCGGCCAACGAAACGCAGCGTCTCACCGTCACGGCGGCATCGAGCGTGCCGGGTATTCTAGCGGATCCCGCGGTGACTTACACCAGTCCCGCGGTGAACGGTCGGTTGATTCTTACGCCGTTGCCGAATGCTTTCGGAAAAACCCGGGTGACCGTGACAGTGCGGGACGACGGAGGGGTGGACGCGGGCGGGAGCGATACGGTGACTCAATTCTTTGATTTGACGATCGAGCCCGTCAATGACGCGCCAACTCTCGCGCCTCTGGCCGCTCGCAGCGCGCCCGAGAACGGCTCGACGGGACCCATCGCGTTGACGCTGGGCGATATCGATACGCCCTTGGATCAGTTGAAGGTCGGGGTGACGAGCAGTGATCCAGCATTGGTTCCCGCCCCCGGCATGGTCATCACCGGCGAGGGGGACAGCCGCCTGCTCGTGGTCACACCGGCGCCGGGAAGAACGGGGACGGCGACCCTGACCGTTTCCGTGAATGACGGATCGCTTTCCGCGAGCCAAGCGTTTCTGTTGACCGTGGTGTCCATCAATGAAGCGCCGAAGATTGTGGCGCCGGCGGAGGTGGTGACGGACGAGGACACGCCGGTGGTCGTGCCCGTGACCGTGACAGACCGCGAAAACGACGCGGTTCAACTGGCCTTCGAGATTTCCGATCCGCAGCTCGTTTCGCCGACGAACATTGTCTTGAACGGCTTGGGCGCGGACCGTTCCTTGAGAATCGTTCCGAATTCCAATGCGTATGGAACGGCGACGCTCCGGCTGGTGGCGAGAGACGGGCGATTGAGTTCAACCCATGAGATCAAGCTTGTGGTGCGACCGGTGGACGATCCGCCCCTGTTGGCGGAGATTCTCGATCAAGCTCTGAACCAAGACACGACCAGCGCCCCGATCGTTTTGAACCTGGAGGACCTCGACACGCCCCGGGCGGACTTGCGGATTCGAGTGGCGGCTACGGATGCGGGTTTGCTGCCGGAATCCGGGCTCGTGGTGGGCGGGACTCCGGAGCGGCGCACGTTGACCCTGATCCCGGCCCGGGGGAGGAGCGGGCCATCGGAGGTGACCGTGAGGGTGTCGGACGCGGGGACCACGGTGGAACGGAGTTTTCGCGTGGTAGTGAGCGCACCCAACACGCCCCCTTCGATATTGTCCCAACCGCAAAGCCGGACGGTGCTGGTGGGGACGACGGTCCTCTTCAATGTGAGCGCGGCCGGCACGGCGCCTTTGAGTTATCAGTGGACTTTGAACGGCACCCATCTGCCGCAGGCGACCAACGCGGTTCTGACGTTGTCGGCGGTTGCGACCAGCGCGACGGGACGTTACGCCGTGAGCGTGCGGAACTCGGCAGGCAGCGTGGCCAGCGAAGAAGCGGTGCTGATTGTCGGGCAATTGGGTTCGAAACTCTGGGACGTGGCCACCGGGGGCGAGGTCAGGTCTTCCGCGGCGCTGGGGAATGACGGCACGGTCTATGTGGGATCGAATGACGGGAAAGTTTATGCGTTGAGTCCGTTTGGGCAGAAGCGGTGGGAATTTGCCACGGGCGCCGCGGTCGTCTCCTCTCCCGCGGTTGGGGAGGGTGTGCTCTATGTGGGCAGCCAGGATGGCGGGTTGTATGCATTGCAAACCAACGGGGTGCTGCGGTGGAGGTTCGAGGCGGGCTCCGCGATTGACAGCTCCCCTGCGATTGGGCGGGACGGGACCGTTTATGTGGGAGACAACAACAACCGGTTGCATGCGGTGAAGAGTGACGGGACGGCGCGCTGGTCGGTGGCCGTGGGCGGATTGATTTATTCGTCTCCCGCGGTGGGTGCTGACGGACGGGTGTATTTTGGTGCGTACGATCATCGACTTTATGCCGTGGACGCGGAGGGGAACGTGCTCTGGCAATTTCAAACTGGCGGCGTGGTGGCTTCCTCTCCGGCGATTGGATCTGATGGCACCGTTTATGTGGGGTCGGCGGACAAGCGCTTGTACGCCGTGCGCCCGGATGGAACGCGCCGCTGGCAATATGTTTCGAGCGCGGCGATCAGCGGGTCTCCGGTGGTGGGGGCGGATGGTGGCGTGTATTTCGGCACGGAGGACGGACGGTTGGTGGCGCTGACGTCGGAAGGGACGCGTCGTTGGGAGTTTGTGACTGGAGGTCCGATTTATGGAGCGCCGGTGTTGGGGAACGACGGGACGGTTTACGTGGCGGCGTTCGATTCGAAGTTGTATGCGATGAATGCGAATGGGACGCGGCGCTGGGAATTCGCGACGGGAGGGCCCCTTTACGCGGCCCCGGCGCTGGATCGGGGGGGTGTGCTTTACCTCGGCAGCTATGATGGGAAAGTTTATGCCATTCGCGGCACGACGGGACTGGCGGACACGCCGTGGGCCATGTTTCATCGGGATGCAGCCCATACGGGTCGCGCACCGGCGGCGGTGGAGGAGCCGCTGCGGATTCGGAGCGTCAGCCGGGTGGCTGGGCTTGGCGTCGAGCTTGGACTGTCGGGTCCGGCGGGGCGGGCGGTGGTTCTCGAAGTTTCGTCGGATCTGGTGACCTGGACGCGGCTGGAGCAGATGATCTTGACGGCGGGTGGATCCCTCTTTCGTGATACGCGCCCTGCGCAGGATCGGTTGTTTTACCGGCTGCGCCGGGTGGATTGAGGCGGGATTGGGTTCAGAGCGGGGCAGAGCATTCCCGGAATGCCGATGACCGGGTCGTTCTGTAACGCAGACAGCCTTGTCTGCTGTCGCGCCGGCTGCCCAGCCTGCGAGGTGGCGAGGCGAACGAAACGGGTCGGTGCATCCCGATGTTGCCGGTGATGCAGGTAGGGCGCGTCCGTCCCGGCGCGCCGCCGGAGCATGATGTTTTGCATCCCGTGGGCGGCGGGCTGGGACAGGCCCGCCCTACCAACAACATCGGGATACACGGGAAACGGGTTCAAAGCGTGGAACGGCCTCGTTTTTCGCCCGGCCCTCCCGCTGGTCGTCGGCGCGACTTTTCTCGAAACTTGTGGTTTGGGATTGGTGTCGGGTAGGAGTAGCCGCGCGTTTGCGAAGCGAGGGCTTTGCCGGGCGCGGACTGGCGGCAATTGAGAACAACCAACTGGAGACTCGAGTTATGGCAACAATGGATGTGGTGGATTACGTCGTGCATGGCGACGATTTGCAATTTGTCGAAATTGAGCTGGATCCCATGGAAGCGGTGGTGGCCGAGGCGGGCGCCATGATGTTCATGGAAGACGGCATCCAGATGGAGACGATTTTCGGGGATGGCTCCCAGGAGAAGAAGGGTTTTTTGAGCTCGTTGGTGGGAGCAGGGAAGCGGTTGCTGACGGGGGAATCGCTGTTCATGACGGTGTTTCAGAACCAATCGAGCCGCAAGCGGAAGGCTTCCTTTGGCGCGCCGTATCCAGGCAAGATTGTGCCCGTGCATTTGAGCGAGATTGGGGGCGAGTTGATCGCCCAAAAGGATTCGTTCCTCTGCGCAGCCAAAGGTGTGACGGTGGGCATTGCTTTGCAGCGCAAGATCGGGGCCGGATTGTTCGGGGGCGAAGGATTCATCATGCAACGCTTGCAAGGAGACGGCTGGGCGTTTCTGCACGCGGGCGGCACCATCATCGCCCGTGAACTCGCCGTCGGGGAAGTGTTGCGGGTCGATACCGGCTGCGTCGTGGGTTATCAGCCAACCGTCGATTTCGACATCGAATACGTCGGAAAGATCAAATCGGCCTTGTTTGGCGGCGAAGGGCTTTTCTTTGCCCGACTGCGGGGTCCTGGAAGGATTTGGTTGCAGTCCTTGCCCCTGAGCCGCCTGGCTGATCGCATCGTGTCCTCGTCGAAATTGGTGGGCGGACGGGGACGCGAGGAAGGTTCGGTGCTCGGCGGTTTGGGCGGATTGTTGGATGGCGACAACGAATAAGTTTATGAAGACCTGGCTGCGGGGGTATATCGAGGCTCAGAAGGCGGCGTTGGATTCGATTGCCGTGGATGAGGTGGCGGGTTTGGTCGAACTGCTGTCCAAAGTTCATCGGGAGGACCGGCAGATCTTTGTGTGCGGCAACGGCGGGAGCGCGGCGAACGCGTCGCACTTTGCGACGGATCTGGGCAAGGGCGCCTCGGACAAGTTGGGAAAGCGGTTTCGTGTTCTTTCGTTGAACGACAACGTGAGTTGGATGACGGCGATCGGCAATGACTACGCGTATGAGGATGTATTTTCGCGCCAGCTCGAGAATTACGGACGCGCCGGTGACGTGCTTCTGGTCATGAGCGTGAGCGGAAGCTCGCCCAATTTGGTGAAGGCGGTGTCGTGGGCCAACGACCACGGGCTGGAGACCGTGGCTTTGGTGGGAGGCAAGCGCGGGAAATTGGCGGCACTCGCCAAGCGGGTTCTGGTCATCGATAGCGAACATTATGGCCGAGCCGAGGACGCCCAGATGGGCATTTGCCATATGCTCTGCTACGCGTTCATGGAGAATCAGGAGATCGCGCGGGGATAAGGTGGAATTCCGCCGGCATGTTTGAAGTGACGCTTTCAGACGTTTGGGGTGGAGTGGAGGTCACGGATCTTTCAAGATGACTGTCCTTGAAGAATCGTCACATGGACGCGCCTTGGGACGATGAATCGCGCCGGGAGGGCTGCGTTCCACCGCAGCCCATCCTGATCACCCTCTGAAAAAGTGGGACGGCGGTGGAACGCCGCCCTCCCGGAACCGAGGTGCAAAGAAATCGGTCTGCGCCTGCCTTGGCTTCTCAAATGAGAAAAGCCAAGCTTGGCCTGCACTTCGTGTGATCGCGATGGGATATTCCGCTTTGACACCTGGAGGACCGGCGGGCAAGGTTCGCGGCGTTTTGCCGGCCAGGTCGGGCTCTTTCCTTACTTGATGCCTAATGCAACCGGTTGAACATCAATATTATGCCTGAACTTGTGGGAAATCTATTGGTGGCCCAATCGGGAGGGCCCACGGCCGTGATCAATGCCAGCGTTGTCGGTGTCATTCTGGAGGCCGGGCGTCATCCGGACCAGATCGAGGAGATTTACGGTGGTCTGAATGGGATTTTGGGGATTCTGAATGAGGAGCTCATCGATTTGCAGGAGGAGAAGAGGCAGTCGATCGAAGGTTTGAAGCACACGCCCGCCGCCGCCTTGGGAACCTGCCGCTACAAGCTCGACTTCATCAAAAAGCCGGATCAGGCGGCGAAGGACATGAACCGGTTGTTCGAAGTTTTTCAGGCGCACAACATCAGGTATTTTTGTTACGCGGGAGGCAACGATTCTCAAGATACCGCGCACAAGATCCATCTGGAAGCGCTCAAGAGGGGATATGAAATGCGGGTGATGGGGGTTCCCAAGACGATCGACAATGACCTGCCCCACACGGACCATTCTCCAGGCTATGGCTCGGTGATCAAGTACAACGCGGTGTCGGTCATGGAAATTGGTTTAGACGTGGGGAGCATGGCTACGGACGATGGATCCTGCTGCATCATCGAAGTCATGGGCCGGGCCGCTGGGTGGATCGCGGCGGGCACGGTGCTGGCGAAGCGGAGGCCTTCCGACGCGCCTCACATCATTCTTTTACCCGAGATTCGGTTCAATGAACCGGCGTTTCTCGAGAAGATCAAGGAAACCGTGGCCGCGCATCACTATTGCATCGTGGTGGTGGGTGAAGGATTGAAGAACGCGAATGGCGAGGAAATGGGAGTCGACAAGTCGCGTCTCGACGCTTTTGGTCACGCGGTGCTTTCCGGGGCGGCGGATCACTTGGCGGAGATCGTGCAGGGAAAACTGGATTTAAAGACCCGCACCGTGAAATTGGGATACGCCCAAAGGGCAGCGGCGCATTATGCCAGCGAAACCGATATGCTGGAGGCGGTCGCCTGTGGCGAGGCGGCGGTCAGGGCGGCGGTGGAAGGCCAGAGCGGTTTGATGGCCAAGATTGTCCGCACGAGCCAGCAGCCTTATCGCTGGACCACGGGGCTGCAGCCCCTGGGGGACATTGCGAACGTGGAGCGAACGATTCCGCGCGACTGGATATCCGAAGACGGATTCATGCCGAACGAGAAGTTTGTGGAGTACGCTGCTCCGCTGGTTGCGGGGGAGACCCGTCCGTTTCATGAAGGCGGCCTGCCGAGATACGTGGTTCTCGAGAAGTTCAAGGTCGAGAAGAAACTGGCCGCGCGTTGAGGGGAAGGATCTCCTTGATCCGGTCGAGCTGGGACGGGAAGAGTGATTCCTGCCGCAGGAGAGCGGCATGGAGGCGGGCAGCGTTGGTTTCGCCCAGCGCCAGCCGGGCATCGGCCACGGCGAAGTGGTAGGCGGTTCGTTCCGATTCGGAGAACCGGTTCGTTCCCATGGATTGAAGGAGCCGGATGGCTTCGGCCGGCCGGTAGTTCTGGGTGAGGGCCTGGGCGTGATTGATCCGGAATGCGGGAAGATCAGGGCGTAGTTGAGTGATCCTGAGCGTGAGGGCCAAGGCTTGAGCTGGATCCTTGCGATTGATGAGGAGGGCTGCGGCGAGGTTCGACATCTCAGCGAGGTCATTTTCCGAGGATTGGTGAAGGAATCTGGCCGACGTCAGCAGCATCGATTCGTCCTTTTGGGATTCGGCGATTTGGAGCGGCAGTCGATGGAGCGACGGCGCGGGAATGGAATTCGTGGGCGCGGATCGCAGCAATTGAAGAGCCATCGCGGGGTGTCGTGCGTCAATCATGCCCTGAGCCATGGACCCCGCCGCGCTGGCCACAAAGGGAGACGCCACCGCCTTGGCGAAACTGGATGCTCCGGATTCCGGGCGATCCTGGGCCAGCAAGGCCCGGCCTTCGAGATAGTGGGCGAATCCATCGAGCGAACCTCCAAGCTCCTTCGTATCACGAATCGCGATGGCGGTCTGAAGCATGCCGCTCCAGTCCCCTTGTTTTTGCAGGATGAATCCTTTCAGCAACCACAAGGACACGGAGGCGGGGAAGGTCGGGATGTATTGGGCCAGGAGTTCCAGGGTTTGCGCGTCGAGTCCCAGTTCGAGCCTGGCCTTGGACAGGATCTCCACTTCGGCTTCACTCGCGGGCCGCAGCGACGATGAGACGGCGAGTTCTTGCGCCCGTGAGCGCTGCCCGCGCTGGGCCAGCAGCATCCAGAAGCGAGCGTGATCCGCGGCGAGCGCGCGTTGGTGCTCTCCGAGCCGCTGGAGGGACTTCTCATAAGCGGAGCTATCGCCGCGGGCCAGAGCGATTTGCATGAGCAGACGATGGGCAAAGACGGACCGTTCACGGGAATCGTCTTGAGCGGCCTGGGTGATCTCGACCGGATAGGTTGTGGCGGCGGGGTCTCGAAGGGCTTCGTGTGTCAACGCGAGGAGCTTTCCGTCCCCGGCGTCCAGCAAGCCGGGCGGGCCGGCCGACAGCGCGCGGGAAAACTCGCCGAACTCGCCTGCGAGCACGAGGGATTTGAGCCACTGCAAGTGAACCGTTGGAGGGAGCGGCTTGGGCGAATCCTTAAGGAAGTGAATCGCGAGTCCAAAGCGTCCGCTGGAATTGAGAATGTCGGACGCCATTTCCAAGTCGGCGGCGTTGGTCTGGGAAAGTCGCAGCAGCCAAAACAGGCGGGCCACGGTGTAGGAACGGGACTCCTCGGTGACCGCGTGTTTGGCCACGATGCGGAGGCTTCTTCGCAAGAGGTCCTGATTTGCCGGCGTATTCTCGATGGCGAGTTGGTAGCTGATCAAGGCCTCGCCCACCTTGCCCTGTTCGAGGGCTTCACGGCCTGAACGTTCCAGGGCTCGGGCTTGCAAAACATCCAGGAAGCTGATGCGGATCTCGGGGGTGAAGCCCTCCGGAGTGGATCTCCAAATCTTCGGGAGAGCGAGCGCGATGGTGATGCCGACGGAGATCACCATCAGCACCATGGCGCGGAACGCTCCGGAATAGAGCCAGAGCTTCACCACCATGTACAGAGCGGGGTAATTCCAGAATCTGGAGGCGATTTCTTCTTTCCGTCCGGGGCGCATGTTTGAACATGTGGAGTCTGCTCGCGATGCCGGGCGGCGTCAATTGGACACCGGGAACCCTCGACTCCGCGGGTAACTGGATCCAGCCATGGCGGGCGGGCATCATGCTTATCCGTGGATGGGGAGGTCGCCGTCGTTTTCCTTTTGCCCCGGAGCGCGGCTGGGTCGTCCTTCGACCCGCCGCGCTCCCTGAGAATAAGAATTGCTCAATTGCTGCGGTGCATCCGCAAGTGGTCGGGGCGCGCCGTTCACGGCGCTTCCGCTCGTGCCCATCGGACGCGGCGATCTCCTCCCGTTCCTGGCCCGCCCCGGGTGAATGCCTTCGATCTGGCAGCACCCTTGTCTGTTGGAGTCGCCTTGCCCCTTGGAAGACACGCCTTGAATCCGCGCCTCTTTCAGCCGCACGAACCACCTTTCGCAATCCCGTCGGATTTCTTACGCGCGGATTGAGGGGCCGACAACACACTGGACAGCTCCGGGGCTTTCCGTCTTACTTCACGCGTTTTTCCGCGGGGGCGGGGCGCGCGTGTGCCTCGTCATAAAACCTTCCGCGACTTCGCATCGATCGTGACACACCGCCCATGAAGCAAGACCTGCTGGTTCGCGCCAAGTCGCTCGGATTCTCCGACCGCCAAATCGCCCATCTGACGGGCCAGACGGAGGAGGAGATCCGAGCACTCCGCTATGGCATGGGTTTGGTGCCGAGCTACCGTCTGGTCGATACCTGCGCCGCCGAATTCGAGGCTTACACGCCGTATTATTACTCCACTTACGATCGCGGCGACGACGAAGTGCGCGGCAACGAGGCCCGAAAGATCATGATTCTCGGCGGAGGCCCGAACCGCATCGGCCAGGGCATCGAATTCGACTATTGCTGCGTGCACGCCGCGTTCGCACTGAAGGCGGACGGATTCGAGACGCTGATGGTGAATTCGAATCCGGAGACCGTTTCCACCGATTACGACACCAGCGACAAACTCTTTTTTGAACCGCTCACGCTGGAGGATGTTCTGCACATTTACGAGCGGGAGAAATGCTGGGGGGCCATTGCCCAATTCGGCGGCCAAACGCCCTTGAACCTTGCCCTGGGATTGCAAAAGAACGGCGTGCGTATCCTTGGCACCAGTCCGCAAAGCATCGAGATCGCGGAAGACCGCAAGCTCTTCGCCGCCATGCTGCGCAAGCTCGATATCCCCCAGCCGCCAAACGGCATCGCCACCAACGAACAGGAGGCGCTTGAGGCGGCCCGCGCTCTCGGTTATCCGATTCTGGTCCGGCCCTCGTTTGTGCTCGGCGGTCGGGCGATGCAAATCGTCTATTCCGAAGCCGAGCTGCAACACTACATGCGCTTCGCGGTGGAGGCTTCGCCGGAGCGTCCGGTGCTGGTGGACAAGTTTCTCGAGGATGCCACCGAGGTGGACGTGGATTGCATCGCGGATGTGGGCCAGGACGGACGATCCGGACGCATCGTGATTGGCGGGATGCTCGAGCACATTGAGTTTGCCGGCGTGCATTCCGGGGACGCGGCGATGGTTTTGCCGCCCCACACGCTCACTCCCGCGGTGATCGACAAAATCCGGGAACACACCCACGCGATGGCTCGTGAACTGAAGGTGGTGGGGCTGATGAACGTGCAGTACGCCGTCAAGGACGACGTCGTTTATGTGCTGGAAGTGAACCCGAGAGCTTCTCGCACGGTGCCTTTTGTGAGCAAAGCCATCGGGGTTCCTCTGGCCAAGCTCGCGGCGCAGATCATGGCCGGCAAGACGCTCGAAGAACTGGGCTTCACCGAGGAAATCTGGCCAACCTATTGGGCCGTCAAGGAGTCGGTGTTTCCCTTCAACCGGTTTCACGGACAGGACATCCTGCTCTCTCCGGAGATGCGTTCCACCGGTGAAGTCATGGGTCTGGATGCCGATTTGGGCGTGGCCTATGCCAAATCCCAGATGGCGGCCAACGCGCCGCTCCCGCTGTCAGGCAATGTCTTTCTGAGTGTCAGTGATCATCACAAGGCGGGTGTGGTGGAGGTGGCGCGGCTGTTCACCGAGCTGGGATTTCAGCTCGTGGCCACCGGCGGCACGGCCCGCATTCTGGCCGCGGCGGGGCTGGCCGTGAGACAGATTCACAAGCTTTCAGAGGGCCGTCCCAATGCGGTGGATTTGCTCAAGAACAAGGAAATCCAGCTCGTGATCAACACGCCCAGCGGCGCGAGTCCGCGGGCCGACGAAGTGAAGATTCGCACCACGGCGGTTTATACGGGCACCCCGATCATGACGACCTTGAGCGGGGCGCGCGCGGCGGCCTTGGGCATCGCGGCATTAAAGCGGTCCGGGTACGAAGTGCGAACGGTGCAGGAATACCACTGAGTCCCGTGCGGCAAAAACTTTTCGTTGGGGGACGTTCCCGGCGCTCGTTCGATGTCTGACCCTCTCGATGTGATCGTTTTGGGCGTCGGCGCTTTCACGCACGGCGTGATGCGTGCCCTGGCGGATGATGGTGCCAAAGTGCGCGCCTTTCTCACCCGAAATTACGGGCACTATGGCCCCCGATTGGCGGGAGAGTGTTGGGACGCTTCCCAGGCGAGCAGTCCCTTGGACCTTCCGGGGGCCCGTCAAGCCAGCCTCTTCTTGCCCATGTCGCTCGAATGGGCGCTGAAGCCATGGACCGCGGAGGTGCTGGACAGTGGGGTGCCGATTCTCTGTCCCACGGGCGAGGGGTTGCGTTTGGAGCGAGAACGGGATTGTGCGAGGGCCTTGTGTGAACGATTTGGGATCCCTTTTCCAAGGTCCTACTTCGCAGCCAATGGCGCTGAGGCCTTGCATTACACGAGGCGCCATCCGGCCGGTTATGTCTTGAAGAACCCGCTCTGTGCTCCCAACAGTCCACTCCACACCATCGCCTGTGAGACGGTGGCCGAGACTGAGGCTTGGATCCGCCGGGTCGATGATCGCGAGGGCATCTTTTTGCAGGAATACCTCGGACGAAGGGAGGCGGGGCATATTGCACTTGTCAGCGCGGGCGAGTTGTATTCCCTGGTGACCAATCAGGAATACAAACGGGCCTTCGACGGCAACCAAGGGATTGTGGCGGGCGCGCCCCTGGGCGGTTTGGTCGAAGCCGATCCTGAAGATCGTTACGGGTTGGCCGCGGAGCTTTTGCGTCCTCTTTTGCCATGGTTTCGGGAAGTCCGCTTTCATGGTCCCGTTCAAGTGACGGCCATGCGGCATCGCGATCGCTGGCACGTGTTGGAATACAATGTGAGGCTTGGTGTGACGAGCGGGCCGATGTTGTCGCGGATGCTGAAGGATCCGGCCTCCGTGTTTCTGGCTGCCGCCCGGAATTTACCTTTACGTCCTGTGTTCAAGCCGGGGCTTCGCTTTGGATGTTCGCTCACGCTGGCGGGATATGGGTATCCGTTTACGTCTTTGGAGGGGCCGGAGGTGCCGGTGGAGGTGCGGGGTCCGTTCTCGTGCGACGTGTGGTGGAATGAAGTGCGCGCGGATTCCGCGGGCGCTCCGGTGGCCACGGGGCATCGCGTGGCCGATGTGTGCGCATTAGCCGGAGAATTGGAGGACGCCATCGCCTTGGCTTATGAGAACATCCGGCGCATCCGGGTGATGGGAAGCTATTTTCGAACCGATGTGGGAAGGAGTTTATGGCCGCCCGGTTCGGAGTAACCCCATGACGCACGACGAGCATGGCCGGGGCGCCTGGATCGAGATCGACATCGGGAACCTGCAGGCCAATTTTGAAAAGATCCGCGCGGAGCTTCCGGCGCGAGTCGGCATGCTGTCCGTGGTCAAAGCGGGTGGTTACGGGCATGGCGCCGAGTGGGTGGCGCGGTGCGCGCTGGACCAGGGTGCTTTCGGGCTCGGAGTGGCGACGATCGGCGAGGCGGCACCGTTGCGTAGAGCTTTTCCCGAGGCAAGAATCCTCATGCTGGCCAATCCCATGCCGGAGGATTTCCAACCCGCGGTCGAATTAAAAGTGACGTTGTGTCCGGGCCAGATGGAGACGCTGGAGCGGATGGAGCATTTTGGCCGCGGGCGTGGCGAACCCTTGCTCATCCACCTCAAGATCAACACGGGGATGAACCGCTATGGTTTGCGGTGGGACGAGGTGGAGTCATGGACCTCGCGGATGCGAACCTTTCGGCACGTGCGGCTGGAAGGTGTTTTTTCGCATTTCGCCATGAGTGATGAGGCGGACAAGACCTCCGCGATTCTCCAGATGGAGCGATTCGCGGCGGTCCTGGAAGTCATGAAACGCTCGGGGTTGGATCCCGGGTTGAGACATCTTTGCAACAGCGGCGGATTTCTGGATTTGCCGGGAGCCCACTGGGACGTGGTGCGGCTGGGATTGCTGCCGCTGGGGGTGTTTCCATCCAAAGTGTGCCGACGCATTCCGGGGATTGAGCCGGTGTTGTCGGTTAAAGCCCGCCTCGCCGCGATTCAGCGCATCAAGCCTGGCGAAACGGTCGGATACGGTTTGCGCTACACCGCGACGTGTGAGCGCGTGATGGGGATCGTGCCGTTGGGATACGGCGATGGTTTTCCCAGGGTTCGAAACGAAGGGGAAGTGCTGGTGGGCGGAAGGCGCGCACCCCTGGCCGGGTCCGTCGCGATGGACGCGTTTGCGGTGGATTTGACTGAAATACCCGAGGCCAGGTTGTACGACGAAGTGGTGGTGTTGGGGCGGCAAGGGAGTGAGGAAATTCGGGCCGAGGAAATGGCGGCGTTGAAGAAGAGCGTGACTTATGATCTGTTGTCCGGGTGGCGCGGACGGCTGCCCCGTCGCCTTGCGGATCCCCGGACTCGGGGTTAACCCGCATCGCATCTTTCCGGTCGCGGAATCCATATGAAATCTCCGGGCGAACCGGCTCATGAGACTGATCTTCTCCGAATCCGAACCTGACTACTCTCGCTATTGTTATCCTTACGTTGTTTGGGCCGCGCCCGATCCCGAGGATGAGCCTGTCCATTTTTTCCAGGCCGGATTCCTTCCCGCGTCGCCTGCCATGGACAGCTATTATCTGACCCGGCAGTTGAGGCTGCCCTTGGGCTGTTTTCGGTTGAGCTCCGAAAACCGGAGAATTCTGCGCAAGGGCGCTCCGCTTCGATGCCGGCTGATTGCCAAGGGCGATTATGAAGTGACGGCGGACAAGCGGGATCGATGGTTGGGCTACGCGGACGCGAGATTTGGCCCGGGAGTCATGTCGGCGCGCAGGCTCCAAGGATTGTTGGAGGGGGAAGTCATCTCCCATTTTCTGGTGTTTGAGGACGAGGCACGGGACGGACACGAGGTCGGTATCGTTCTGTTGTACCTGTCGCGTCCTACCCTGGCGTTTTATTATTACGCATTCTATGATTTGGAATATTTGAGCCGCAATCTCGGCATGTACATGATGACGCGGGCGGCCGAGCTTTTCGCGGCGGAGGGATTTTCGTGGCTGCATCTGGGCACGTGCTATTCGGAAAGGGCGCTTTACAAGACCCAGTTCTCGGGGATCGAGTTTTTCAATGGTTTTCGATGGTCGAGCGATCTTGACTCCTTGAAACACTTGTTGCGCAGGGACGTTCGATCGGCTCACGCCCTGCAAGATCCGGTGTTTCTAGGCATGGAAGGCGGGTTACCCTCGATCTTGAAGACGCGCGGTTTCCGTCTGGCATGAATGGGCAGCCCCCGGGCTGGAGGAGGTTGAAGCCCGGCTTCGAGGCCTTTGGGGGTGACCCCGGCGCGCGAGGCCGGAGTTCGGCTCCTCCCCCTTCCCATGCGTGACCATCCCTGCCGGGATTGCGCCGACGCCCAGACCGGCGCAGCCCTGTTTCTGACCTGCACCCCGGGGAAAGTTTCTTCTGCGCCGCCCCCGCGCGACCCGCTGCGGCTGGCTTCCAGCACGGCCGCGCTCCGAACGTCAGATTGCGGCTGCCCCTGTGCGCGGAAATGTCAAAAATCCGAAGTTGACAAAGCGGGGCATCTGTCGAAGTAGTTTGAGCGAAGAGTAACGGCGCACCCCAAGAGTGCCACGGGAAGATTCTATGATTTCGAACGAACGGCCTTCGCCCTACGGGCATCACGGACAACGGCACGGCCAGGGCCATGGCCACGGACACAACAACCATCGCTCGCACGATTCCGGGGCGCGCGGTTCCTCCCAGGAGGATACCCTTCAATCGACCAAGATTCAGATCGAGCGCAAGACGTTCGTTCTGACCTTGAAGGAGAATGCCCGGGGCCGCTTTTTGAGGATCACCGAGGATGTGAACGGCCGCCGCGACACCATTATCATTCCATCCACGGGCCTCGAGGAATTCCGCAAAGCCGTGGAGGAGATGGTTCAGGTTTCCGACGAGACGCCGCCGCGCAATGACGGCATGGAGTGAGGCCGGACTTTTCCGGACGAGGCGCGCCCGGATTCTCCCCAGCTCTGGCAGACCGTGGCGAGCAAGGCCGGATTCATCTCGACACAATGGGAACGTTCCGGGAAGCGCCCTTCCTGCACGTCCGCGATGTATTCCTTGAAGGCCGCGACGCGTTCGCGCTGGAGGCGTCGATACTCTTCGGCGAAATGGCGGTAGGCTTTGGCGTGCCTCGGCGGACGCTCATCGTAGTCGCCGAGAAGATCGTCCGAGAACAGAAATTGAGTGTCGCATCCACTTCCGGATCCGAGCGACATGAGCAGCATCGAGGTGTTGCGGCAAAGCTCGCGCGCTAGGTTTTGAGGGACGACTTCAAGCTCCGCCGCATAAGCCCCGGCTTGTTCCAGTTCCTTCATCTGGCGGAAGAGTTGGAGCGCTTCCTCCACCGTTTTTCCGACCGCGCGGTATCCTGTCCACGTGACATGCCTCGGCACGAGGCCGAGGTGTCCCACCACCGGCAGTCCTTCACGCGCCATGGCTTCGATGATGCGGGGGCTGGCGGAGCAATACACGGAGCTGGCGCCGAGTTCGAGGGCGCGGAATCCTACGCGAATGGCCTCTTCGGCCGAAGCCAGCCCGTGGGGAGTGGCGGCGCTGATGAAACTCTGAGGCGCTGCTTCCACGAGTTTCGGAAGGCGGGCTTGAGCTTCAGGGGAATCAAAACTGCAACTCATCAAATCGACGCCCGCTTCCTCCGCGGCCGCTGCTTCCTCGGGCGATTTGACATGAATATGCGTGAGGCATCGGCGGCCTTTGAATTGGCGCAGGTCATGGACGGTGTATTTTTTTCGAGGACGGAGCATGCGGTGGAGCATGAGCGAGCGGCGAGGCCGATTCAATCCCCCTGATCCAGACAGGATGATTCGGAAAGTGCTGAAACCTTTTGCCTTCCAGACTAGTCTGAGGGGGTGGCATGAGTAGCGAGAAAGTGACGAGCGGATGGCGTTTTCCTTTGGTGGTGGCGCTGGGGGCGAACGGATCGGTGGCGGGAGCGCTGGCCTGGATGCTGCGGCCGCAAGCGGAGTTCTCCCGCATTCTCGCGGTGGCCCGGACGGGGAGCAGCGGCGAGACCTATGCGTTCGACGGGCATGGCAAGTTGATCTCGCAAAGCCGGTTCGACGATCAATTGCGGCGTTTGGGTTTGATCGAGAATCGAGAGGAATCCACCTCGGCGCTCACGCTCGTCTTGCGCGATCCGGGTCGGCGCCTCGCGGAAGGGCCCAGTGTGAATCCGACGGGCGGGGAATCGCTCATGGCAAGCGTGGCGGCGGCGGTGGCAGGCGGTTCGGGGGTGCAAACCGCTGCGTTTCGGGATTATCGAGGCGTGGATGTCGTCGGGGCCTGGCGCTGGTTGGAATCCAAGGGATTTGGTGTGGCGACTCAGATTGACGCGGCCGAAGCTTTTGCCACGCAAAGAATGTTGAGGCAATGGTTCGCCTTGCTGCTGGCACTGCTCGGGCTCTGCACCTTGGGGATGTTGTTGATTGCGCAGAGAAACCGGATTTGGAAGTCGCGTTTTAACGAGGCGAGCCTGAAGGCGAAGCAGCTCGGTCAATACGACCTCATTGAAAAGATCGGCGAAGGGGGGATGGGGGTGGTCTACAAGGCCCGGCACGCGCTTTTACGCCGGGAAACCGCGGTCAAGCTTCTCCTGCCTGACCGGGCCAACGAACGAGCCCTGCGTCGCTTCGAGCAGGAAGTCCGGCTCACCTGCCGTTTGACCCATCCGAACACCATTCAGATTTTTGACTACGGCCATACCCCCGAGGGAATTTTCTATTACGCGATGGAGTATTTGAAGGGATTGAATCTGGCGGAACTTCTCCGGATCGCCGGGCCCCTTCCCGAGTCTCGCGTCATTCACATTCTGAGGCAGATCTGCGACTCCCTGCACGAGGCCCACCAGGCGGGATTAATCCACCGGGACATCAAACTCGAGAACATCCTGGTGGTGCAACGCGCGGGCCTGGCGGACTCCGTCAAGGTGCTTGATTTCGGACTGGTGATGGAGCTGCGAGATCCCGAGGAGTCCACGGCGCCGACGGCGGCGCGGCGCCTGGTGGGAACACCGCGTTACATGGCGCCCGAGACGATCGAGAATCCGGACCGGGCCGATCCCCGCAGTGATCTCTACGCTTTGGGGGTGGTCAGTTACTGCCTCATGACCGGCCAGCACGTTTTCGAAGGCACCTCGGTCACGACGCTCGTTGAGCGCCATGTGAAGGCCCCCCCCCGTCACCCCGGGCACGGTGGCGGGACGGAGTTTTTGTCCAGTGCTCGAGTCGGAGACGATGCGATGTCTCGCGAAAGACCCTGGACAGCGTCCGCAGTCGGCCCGCGAATTTCAGGCCGCCATTGAGCGAAGCGCGCATGCGCGAGGCTGGACTTCGGAAATGGCTGAAGCGTGGTGGTGCGAGAAGGATCGCCTGGCTCCGGCCCCTCGCCAAGTCATCTCACACGAAGAAGTGGCGGAATTGGCCGCGACCCCGCCTATCGATCTGAACCATCGAACTTGAGACGGGCCGTGGCGCCTGGGCCTTCGCCATGCCCGGCGAGCTCTCTCGTGCCCCTCGGGGGGCTAGCCCGGAAATTTCATACGGAGCTTGAATCCGCGACAGTGTGCCGCGTGAGGGCACGCGGCCTACAATCGCGCCTGCCTCCGTGTTCGTAGGCGCGGTGTCCTCACCGGGCGTCCCGTGCATGAAACATGCGGGCTAGAGCCGGGGTGCGGGGGGCTTGATGGGCGGCCTGAAGGAGTGAACTCCCTTGGCCTTGGTCTTTCGTTTGAAGACTTTATCCCCGCAGGTGACGTAAAGCTCGTTGAAGTCCCGGCCGCCGAAGGCCACGTTGGACAGCCACTTGTTCTGAGGCTTGGGAATGATGCCGTTGACGCGACCGGCCTGGTCACACACTTGGATGCCCAAGGAGGTCGTGACGTAAAGCCGGCCTTCCGTATCCACTTTCATGCCGTCCGCGCCGCTTCCCGTGGAGGCGTCGGGAAGATGCAAATGGAAATAGGGCTGCTTATGGGTAAGGGAGCCGTCCTCGCGGATTTGGAAGGAATACACGAATTGGCCGCGGGTGTCCGCGACGTAGAGCAGGGTTTGGTCGGGTGAAGTCACCACCCCGTTGGGGAATGGGATGCCTTCATCAACGACGCGTTTGGCTCCCTCGGCATCGACGTGATACACGCGTTTGTTGTTGGGGTCGGTGAAGTAACCATCGTTCACCCGGGAAACGCAATCATTGCTGGTGACGCCTTCCAGGACCGTTTCCTCCTTCCCCGTTGGGTCGTAGCGGAGGATCGCCATTTTCCCGGAGGCTGCGGCGTAGAGGTAACCGTCGGCGCTGAACGCGAGTCCGTTCGCCTGTCCCGTGTTTTCCGCGAAGACGCTGACGCGTCCGTCGAGGCTGACCTTATGAATCCGGCTGTTCGGAATATCGGTGAAAAAAACCTCGCCGTCTCCGTTGGCGATGGGTCCCTCGGTGAATCCGTGGCCCTGGCTGACCTGGGTCCATTCCTCGCCCGGAATGAGGATTTGCATGATGGGTTGTTTGGAGCCTTTCCCTTTGGCAATCGGTTGATCGTGATTCTTCCAGAGCCAGCGCATGGCGTCGGGGAAGATGGCGCCGCCATGCTTGCCGTTGTGTCCGCCGTCACCCCAGACGTGGGTGACTTCATAACCCGCGAACTCCAGGGCCGAGAGCATGTCCTGGTTGGCGACCCACCAATTGCCGCCGTAAATGTTGAGATCCGCCGAGCCGTCCTGCAAAAAGACGCGGATTGGCTTGGGCTCGGTTTTTCGGATCAAGGTCGGATACTCATTGCCGCCACGCAGACCGACGTAGGTCCCGATCGTGCTGAAGACGCGTCCGAACGCGTCCGGCCGCTCCCAGGCGGCGGTGAAGGCGCAGATGGCTCCGGAGCTCGCGCCGGCGATCGCGCGGCTTTCGGGCCCGGTCTTAAGGGCGTATTTCCGGGCCAGGTCGGGGATGACTTCCTCCAAAAGAAACCGCGCGTAGCGATCCCCCATCGAATCGTATTCGAAGCTGCGATTGTAGCGAGGCAGGGCATTGGAGGACGGAGCGGGGACCACGCCTGGATTGAGGAAGAGCCCCAAGGTGACGGGCATGGAGCCCTCGTGAATCAGATTGTCGAATACGGTGGGCACGCGGTAGGACCCGTTCGTGCTCACGTAACCTCCGCCGTCCTGGAAGACCATAAGGCAGGCGGGTTCGGAGGGCTTGTATTGAGCGGGCACGTACACCCAGCCGTCGCGAACCGTGCCGGGGAAGAGGTTGGTGGAGGTCCAGGAAAACTTTTCGACGCGGCCACGGGGCACTCCGTCCTTGGGGAAGCTGTCCGGTCCCAACTTGTAGTCATCGGCGGCGCGGAGTCCGGCGGGTTCGGCGGCGAGCGCGAGCGCGAGCGCGGGGAGCAACGGACGCAGTTTTCTGGCGAGCAGCGAAAGGAATCCGTAAAGCGGGAGCACTGGTGGCATCGAGGGCATGAAGCGCATGATGCGCCAATCTTTCGGGGACGGCAACGATTAGGTGCGGGCTGAGGCGGCGGGCCGTGTATCCCGATGTTGTTGGTAGGGCGGGCCTGTCCCAGCCCGCCGCCCACTGGATGCAAAACATCATGCTCCGGCGGCGCGCCATCGAGTTGCCGGACGCAGCGCGGCCTTCAGGCCGCATGAGGGTGTGGCTGCAATCGAGCATGGCGTGTTCGAGGCGCGAGGTGAGCGCCAGGGCGAACCCTTTCATCTCGGACAGACTGCGCGACTGGAGGACATAGGGCGGGCTGGCATGCGGGCGCTGAAGCGCCGTGAACGGCGCGGTCCGGGGCACGGCACCTCATAGGTGCCGGGCATCCGAATGGTGAAAATATTGACTTCCGGGTGGGTGGACTCCAGAAGTGGCGGCGATGAATGCATCGTTGGCGAATCAGGTGGCGGTGGTGACCGGCGCGGGCCGGGGCATTGGTCGTGCCATCGCGATGCGCCTGGCACTGGCCGGCGCTGATGTCGTGTGCCTGGCGAGGTCGCTGGACCAGGTGGAAGCGGTGGCGGGGGAGGCGCGGGCGCTGGGAAGAAAGGCCTGGGCTTACGCTCTTGATGTTTCCGATGGAGCCGGCGTGTCGTCGGTCTGCGAGCGCGTTTTGGCGGACGCGGGCCGGGTGGACATTTTGGTGAACAACGCGGGTGTGACGCGCGACGGCTTGTTGATGCGCATGAGCGACGCGGATTGGGACACGGTATTGCAGACGAATTTGAGGGGCGCGTTTTTGATGACGCGCGCCTTCAGCCGGGCGTTTCTGAAGCAGCGGTCCGGGCGGATCATCAATGTGACTTCGGTGATTGGCTTGATTGGAAACGCGGGCCAGGCCAATTACGCGGCCAGCAAGGCGGGTTTGATCGGGTTCACGCAGTCGGTGGCCAGGGAGTTTGCGTCGCGCGGCATCACCGTGAATGCGATTGCCCCCGGGTTCATTGGCACTGACATGACGAAAGAGCTCGGGGACGAATTGAAAGCCGAGGTCTTGAAGCGGATCCCGCTGAATCGGTTCGGGGAACCCGAGGACATCGCCGAAGCGGCTTGTTATCTCGCGAGTCCCGGCGCGCGATACGTGACCGGCCAGGTGCTGGCGGTCGATGGCGGAATGACGATGTGAAGCATATTTCGACCATGGCCGAACGTGGCGTTCAGACTGGTGAAAGCCTCCTTGAAGACGTGATCCGAAATTTCCCAATCGGGGCTTGACGCTTCCAGGGGGGTTGCTTAGAGACAGGTCCAAAACATACTGGAGATTTCAATGGCATCCGACAAATCTATCGAGCAGCGCGTTAAAAACATCATCGTCGAGCAGCTTGGCGTCAACGCTGACCAAGTGACTCCCGAGGCGAAGTTCATCGAAGACCTGGGGGCGGATTCGCTCGACACGGTCGAGTTGGTCATGGCTTTGGAGGAAGAATTCGGCCAGGAGATTCCTGATGAGGAAGCCGAGAAGCTTCAAAGCGTGGGCGATGTGATCAAGCACATCGAGGAGTCCCTGCAAAAGTAACGGGTTTCGATTTCGGCGGGGCAGCGCCACGGACCAGCCTGGGCTGCCCTCTTTCTTTTCATGCCTGTTTTCGCGCCAGAACGCCGTGTGGTGGTGACCGGAATCGGGGTGGTGTCTTCGCTGGGGCACGACATCGATGTTTTTTGGTCGAACCTGATTGCCGGCCGCTGCGGCATCGACACCATCAAAGCCTTCGATGTCGCCGCTTACGACTGCAAGATCGCGGCGGAGGTCAAGGATTTCGATCCGGCACCCGCGTTTCCGACGCCCAAGGAAATTCGGCGCACCGACCGGTTCGCGCAGTTTGGCATCTATGCGGGCCACCGGGCGTTGCTGGATTCCGGCCTCGATTTGGAGAAGATCGATCGCGACACCACCGGAGTCTTCATTGGCTCGGGCATCGGAGGGCTCTACACGACCGAGGAGCAGCACAAGGTTCTGCTGGCCAAGGGGCCGGGAAGGCTCTCGCCCTTCATGATCCCGATGCTGATTCTGAACATGGCTTCGGGTTTGTTTTCGATGTACCACCGCCTGCGGGGGCCGAATTTCGCGACTTGCTCCGCGTGTGCCACCTCGACCCACGCGTTGGGCGAGGCGTGGCGTACGATCAAGATGGGGGATGCGGAAGTGATTTTTGCCGGAGGCACCGAAGCCACGATCGTGCCGCTTGGGATCGGCGGGTTTTGCGCGATGCGCGCCTTGAGCACGAGGAACGAGGCGCCGCAAAAGGCGTCGCGTCCCTTCGATCAAGGACGGGACGGGTTTGTGATGGGCGAGGGGGCAGGGGTGCTGGTGCTGGAGGAACTCCAGCACGCGATGGCGCGGGGCGCCCGAATTTATTGTGAGATCGTCGGTTATGGCAACACGGCGGACGCCAATCACATGACGGCCCCGGCTCCCGAGGGAGAAGGAGCGGCCCGGTGCATGAAAATGGCGCTTCGATCCGCGGGATTGACGCCCGAAGCCATCACCTACATCAACGCGCATGGCACCTCGACACCGCAGGGCGACATTTGCGAGACGGAGGCGATCAAGTCGGTGTTTGGGGAGCGCGCCCGCCAACTGGCCGTCAGTTCGACCAAAGGCGCCACCGGACACATGCTGGGCGCGGCGGGCGCCGTGGAAATGGCGATTTGCGCCAAAGCCATCCAGTCCGGAGTGGTGCCGCCGACGTTGAACTACGAAACCCCGGATCCCGAATGCGATCTGGATTACGTGCCCAATCAAGCCCGCGAACTTCGCGTCGAAGCCATCTTGAACAACTCATTCGGTTTTGGAGGTCATAACGCCACGATCGCCGCCCGCCGCTTTGAGGGCTGAGTCGGCTCCGTCCCGGAAGCCGTGTTTCCGAGAGCCTTGTTTTTTGAGGGGCGAGGATTAGAGTGAGCGCATGAAGAAGGACGTCGTGCCGGTGGAAATCCGGGGCATTTATCCCGCCAACAGCGGGTGCGCCATTTTCGTGGGCAACGACCGAAAGGTGTTTGTGATCCAGGTGGAGCACAACATGGGGGCTGTGATTGGAATGTTTCTTCGCGGCACGCCGAAGGAGCGACCGCTGACGCACGATTTGATCTCCTCCCTGCTCCAAGGATTCACTATCACGGTGGAGCGCGTGGTCATCACGGAACTGAGGAACGCGACGTATTTTGCGCGGCTGATTTTGAAGCAAAAGAACGAGCTCGGGCAGAAGATCGTCGAGATTGACGCGCGGCCCAGTGATTGCCTCGCCTTGGCGAGCGCCCAGAAAAGTCGGATTTTCGTCGCGGCCACCTTGTTCGAGCAGGTGGAGGACATGACCGAGCTGCTGCATCGCATTCACGAAGCCGGGAGCGAGGGCGAAGGAACGGGCGAAAACGAGAATACCTGAGGACTCGATGCCGGCGGCGCTTTTTCCGTAGCTTGATCGGCTTGGCGCTCCGCACGATTCAACCGCCAACGGTCCATGGCCCCAGCTGCTTCCAAAGACCCTCCGATCCTGCTGGCGATTGGCGAAGACGATTTCAACAGCCACCGTCGATGCCGCGAGGCGATTTCCCGATGGAAGGAGTCCATGCCGGGCGCGGAAGAGGAAGTGGTGGATGGGGCTTGCGGGAACGGTGGGGAAGCCCTGAAGGCCATCGCACGGTTGCGCGAGGCCATGCAAACCCTTCCCTTTTTCGGGACGGGCAAAATCATCTGGCTGAAACGCTGCACTTTCCTGGCCGAGGATAAGACGTCCGAGAGCCAGGCGGTGACGGCCGAGCTCAAGGATCTGGCCCAGGAATTCAAGTCCTTCGATTGGAGCCAGGTCCGGCTCGCACTGGACGCTCCCAAGGTCGATCGGAGGAAATCGTTTTACAAGGCGGTGGAGGGCTTGGCTTCCGTGGAATCGTTCGCTTGCCTTTCGGTGGACGACAGGGATTGGATGGCCAAGGCGGAGATGCTTGCGGCCCGCCACCTCAAGTCCCTGGGACATCGCATCGATGAGGAAGCCTTGGGAGAGTTGGTCTCCCGCGTCGGCCCCGATACTCGTGTCCTGGCGAACGAGGTTGAGAAGCTCTCGTTGTATGCCCACGGAAGGGCCAAGTTGGAACTGGCGGACGTTCGCGCTGTGATCACCGTTCAGAAGCAAGCCAAAGCGTTCGCCTTGGGCGACGCCGTGGGTGATCGGGATCTGCCCCGGGTCTTGAAGGCCTTGGACGACGAATTATGGTCGATGGGCTCCGGCTCCCAGAAGTCCGCGATTGGACTGCTCTATGGTGTGATCAGCAAAGTGCGCGTCATGATCCTGGTCCAGGAATTGTTAAGGCTTGGGTATCTGCTTCCGAATTACGAATACGCCAGGATCAAGCCGGCGCTGGAACGGATTCCGCAGGGTGTTTTGCCAACGGATGCCAAGTACGACCCCCGTCAGATCAACCCGTACGTCCTTTTTCGGGCGTTGCCCCAAGCGCGTCGCTACACAAGTTCGGAGTTGATCGAGGCGATGGCGAGTCTGCTGGAATGCAATCGCAAGCTGGTGGGCAGCGGGCTGGATGCGTCGCTGTTGCTCCAGCAGACCCTGATTGGGATCGTGGGCCGTCCGCCTTCCAAAACGGGACGTTAAGTTCCGGCTACTTCGCGAGATCGCGGCGCGGAAAGAGTGGGGCGGGTTCACCCACTTGATGGCCTTGTTTCAAGCCTCCCCAATCCGCATCCGACCGGCTTTCGCCCGCCGCGGGCAAACCCAATTGCTCGTGAATGCGCCTGGAGGTTCCGGGCAGGAAGGGAGCCAGCAACACCCCCAGGACCCGGGTGACCTCCGCGAGGTTGTAGAGGACTTGATCCAGGCGGTCGGATTGCGAGGGGTCTTTGGCGAGTTTGAACGGGGCCGTTTGATCCACAAACTGATTGGCCCGCGTGATCAGCATTCCGATTTCGACCAGCGCTTTTTGCAGTTCCTGCCGGTCTAGAGCGGCATAAACGGATTCGGCCGTGCGGGTGGCGTCCGGCGCCAGTTCCGCGTGCGGGGCGGGCACCAAGCCCTGGCGATACCGCCGCAGCATGGAGAGCGACCGGTTCACCAGGTTGCCGAGCCCGTTGGCCAGTTCGGCGTTGTAGCGCCCCTGGAAGCTGGCATCCGTCCAGTTGCCATCCGGACCGATATCCAGTTCGCGCACCACATGGAACCTGAACGCATCGACGCCCCAGTCCCGGGTCACCTCGAGGGGATCCACGACGTTGCCGGTGCTCTTGCTCATTTTCTGGCTGTCTTTCTGCCACCAGCCGTGGGCGAGAATCATGCGGGGCAGGGGCAGTCCCATGGCCTTGAGCATGATGGGCCAATAGACGGCATGAAACTTTAGAATGTCTTTCCCGATGAGGTGGATATCGGCCGGCCAGATCCGCGGACCCTGCGGCGAGGAAGGCAGTCCAAGCGGTTCGCACACCCCTGGATCCCCCAATGCCGCTGGAATGCTGACGTAGTTTACCAGGGCGTCGAACCACACGTAGGTGACGTAATCGCGGTCGAACGGCAGCGGAATGCCCCAAGCGAGGCGCGCGCGCGGACGCGAGATGCACAAGTCCTCGAGTTTCTGGCTCCGCAGGAATCCCAGGATTTCGTTGCGCCGATATTCAGGTTGGATGAACTCGGGGTGGGCGAGAATGTATTCGGTGAGCCACGCCTGATGCTCCCCCAGCCGGAAATTGTAATTCTCCTCGGAGAGCGTGACCACCTCGCCGTAAGCGGGATCGAAAGTACCGTCCGCGCGGCGGTCTTTTTCCGTGAGGAAGGTCTCCTCTTTGGTGGAGTAAAAACCCTGATAGGTGGTCTTGTAAAAATGACCCGAGGCGTGCAACCGGGTGAGGATGGTTTGCACAACCTGCTGATGGCGGCTGGAAGTGGTGCGAACGAAATCGTCGCAGGAGATGCCCATCTGTTCGGCGAAGGCGCGCCATTGATCCGCGAGGCGGTCGCAGTAGGTTTGCGGATCCCGTTGTTCGGACTGCGCGGCTTGCTGGACCTTTTGTCCGTGTTCGTCGAGTCCGGTGAGAAAGAAGACTTCCTCTCCGCGCGCCCGGCGGGCTCGCGCGATGACGTCGGCCAGAATTTTTTCGTAGGCGTGGCCGAGGTGAGGCTGGCCGTTGACGTAATCAATGGCGGTCGTGATGTAGAACCGTTTGTGCATCCGCGCGCGAGTGTGCGGCAAAGCCCTTTGGTTTGGCAATGGCTCGCGCCGATTCGGGATCCAAGCCGGTGCATCCCGATGTTGGCGGTGATGCAGGTAGGGCGCGTCCGTCCCGGCGCGCCGCCGGAGCATGATGTTTTGCATCCAGTGGGCGGCGGGCTGGGACAGGCCCGCCCTACCAACAACATCGGGATACACGGGATCCAAGCCCGGTGCCTCTGTGAGTCGTCCATGGCGAGCGCAGCCCTGCCGGGGCGCGCCGTTCACGCCGCATCAACGCCGGAAATGGGAGCAGCGTTGCGAAAGTGCGATGGGGTCTCTCGGTGTGAAGACTGGCAGATCACGCACGATGGGCTGCGCCTCGGGAAGAAATCAGCGCGGTTTGGCATGCAGGCCTGAAGCGGCGTGAACGGCGCGGTCCGGCTGCGGAGCGCGGCGTTTGCGGCGCATCAACGCCGGAAATAGGAGCAGCATTGCGAAAGTGCGACGGGGTCTCTCGGTGTGAGGCCAGGCAGATCACGCCTGATGGGCTGCGTCACGGGAGGAAATCGGTGCTGTTTGGCATGCAGGCCTGAAGCGCCGTGAACGGCGCGGTCCGGAGCGCGGCTTTCACGCCTCATCAGGGTGTATCTCAGTAGAGGCTTGGCAAGTCCAAGGGACAATGATCTTGCCAGGGCGAAGGCATTGACCCTGGGCGGGCCAAGGAAAGAGAAGAGACCGCCGCGGGCGCGTTCGTGTGCGTGGAAGGTAACCGTCCGGCGGAGCCGTCTTACGGCACGGGCGGCGGGCGTCTGGTGGAGGCGTCGGGTGCCGGCGGCCATGCTTAAGGTTGCGACAGCCACTCCAAGTTGAATCGCGCGGCGCGGATCTGTTCGCCGGATTCGAAGAGGCAAAGGACAGAACCGTCCGGAAGCACGGCCAGATCGGAATAGGCAGAAGCGCCCGGATCGAGTGTTTTCTGCACCGGCCACGTTTCACCATGGTCCCGGCTGAGTTTCAGGGTGAGGTTCTCGCGGGCTCCGCGTCCGCCCGGGATTTCCTGGCCGTCCGCGTGGCGCGCGAGCCGGTGTGGGTTCGAAAACAGCAGTGTGCCGGGCGATGGAGGCACGGCCACGAGGCCGGCCATGCAGATGGGCTCCCAGAGTTCCGGATGGAAGCGGGGTGGAGTCCACCGGGTCGCTCCGTCGGGGCTGGTGGTGATGAGCTTGCGGCTGGTGCGGGATTCGTTGCGGGCGATCAGCATCACGTGTCCATTGGACAACTCGGCGATTGTGCTTTCATTGGGATCGCGAAACTCGCCTTCGTTGGGAATGGCGATCTCGCCCGCTTTCCAGGACTGGCCGTGATCGTCGCTGTAGAGTGTGGCGCAGGCCGAGGGGTGATGGTCTCCCGTGTTGCCATAGGCGAGCCAAACCGGGACCAGGAGTCTTCCGGAACGAAGCTGGATGCCGTGGCCGGGACCGGTGGCGATCACTGTCCAGGGGTAGCGATTCCGAAGAGGTTCGAAGGCATCCGTGATGTCTCGCGGGGTGGTCCAGGTGACGCCATCATCCTCGCTGCGCATGGAGAAGCAGCGGGCATAATTGACGCCATAGAGAAACTCGAGGGTTCCCTTGGCGTGGTTGACGATCGCCACGGGATTGTGGACCGTCTGTTCCCGTTCGCCTCCGCGGGGTTTGCGGGGGTTCCCCTCCAGTCGGGTTCCGTGGTGCGCGATTTTTCGCGCTTCGGTCCAGGTTCGTCCCTGGTCGATGGACCGGCGCAAATGGATTTCGATTTCGCCCCAATCGGCGCTGTTGTTCCTGCGCGCCTCGGCATAAGCGAGGATGGTCCCCTTGGGAGTGACCACAACGCCTGGAATTCGATAGCGTTTGACCCCGTTCAGCCCGGCCGGAAAGACGTCTGATTTCTGAAGCACTGGAGCGCCGAGGGGAGATGAACCATGCCAGAGGAAGAGAACCACCGCGGCGAGGGCGCGGGAACCGTGCCTCCGCAAGGATCTGTCTGGGGCGCGGCTGGGTTGGAGCCCGGCTGCTTCAGGCCGTGTGGGCGGTGCCGGAGGAATCTTCGGCGAGCTCGAGACAGGCCACGATGCTGCGGCTGGGCTATCGACACAGCCGCGCTTCGGAACGCCACATGGTTGACGGCGACAATCTATGGAGGCACCAGCGGGGGACATCGCTGCGCTTGTTATGAGCTCAACCGCTCGCCGGGTCACTGTCGAATTTGGGAGGGATGGAACTTTGGACGGTGCATGCCGAAGTCGGCGGCAGGGTGGCGGATCCGACCTGGCGCTCGATGATTGGCATGTTGGTCATCACGAGGTTTCGCTTTCGGAGCGGACTGACCTGCATTCTTGAAGCGCCTTGAACGGCGCGGTCCGTCGGCGGAGCGTGGCGTTCAAGGGTCCTCGCGCCTGGCGTTCCGTCGGCTCCGCCTGCTCTACAGCAGTCCGCTCCCTCCTCGGTATTGAGCGGTTGACGCCCGGCCCACGGCCGCAATAAGTTAAAAGCATGGCGTCATTGACACTCGATCTTCCGCCACAGAAAACACAGACCGCCTCGAATCTGCGACGCTGGGCGGAAGTGCTGGCCGACCCGGAACTGGCCAGGTTTGAAGGCCGAGTCGAAACCGACCGCCATGGTCACGTGATCATGAGTCCTCCTCCTGCCCCAACTCATGGAAGCTTTCAGTCGGAGATTGCTTATTTGCTTCGCTGTCTCATGGAGCGTGGTCGCGTGATCACCGAATGTCCGGTCTCAACCGCAGACGGTGTCAAAGCCGCCGATGTGGCTTGGGCGTCACCGACGCGCATGGATGAGTTGGGTGATCGGGTCTGTTTTCCCCGCGCGCCGGAAATCTGCGTGGAAGTGGTTTCGCCAGGCAATAGGGCGGCGGAGATCCAAGAAAAAATGGCATTGTATTTCGACGCCGGCGCGAAGGAGGTCTGGACCTGCGGCGAAACTGGAGCGATGAGTTTCTTTTCCGCCAGGAGCGCGCGGCCTCAAAGAGCGTCGCGGATCTGTCCCCGGTTCCCGGAACGCGTAGCGCTTCGCTGAGAACGAGAGAACAGACCTCTCCCAATGCGAGAGCGGAAGTGCCGTGAACGGCGCGGTCCGGCGGGGCGGAGCGCAGTGTTCACGCCGCATCAACGCCGAAAAGGGAAGCAGCGTGGTGAAAGTGCGATGCGGTCACTCGGCAGCGGTCCACGGGCCAATGACGGTGGGGGCTTGTTCCAGGGCGCCGGAGTATTCAATCTCGAAACTCTGAGCGCTGGTGGATCGGACACGCAAGCCCGGGGCGCGATAGTAGCGTTCGCGCGCGCCCGGCGTGAAATTCAAGAGTTTGACCCGGAGGAGGGATTCACAGTCGTCGAGCACACCGTTCTTATTCTGGTCCCCGAGGCCGAGGGCGAGCTCCGCGCGGTCGGCGATTCCGTTTCGATTGCAATCACCTGGAGGAGCCGGTTCGCAACCGTCGGCCAGGAGGTTGCGATTGTGGTCCGGGAGAATCCCGGACGCGATGTCGCAGAGGTCGGGAATGCCGTTGCCATTGCAGTCTTCGACGAGCCCGGCCCGAATCTCCTCCCGATCGGCAATGCCGTTGTGGTTGCAATCCCCCGGTGCGGCCAGGTTGATCGGATAGGCGCGGACGCTCGATCCGGCGGAGTCCACATAATGTGCCAGCAGGGTGGCGGCGCTCCTGTCCTCGTGGCGCAAGGAGAACGGGCCGA